>NZ_SFBY01000263.1:0-10479 GCF_007095505.1 Microcystis sp. M_QC_C_20170808_M3Col | reverse complement strand
GGCTAGATCCAAGAAACGCTTGGGGACAGAATACCTCTACTTTTTCAGAAGCAATTCTGTCTAAGCAAGTAATCTCTGTGAACCAAGAATCCCCGTCTCTTTAGAGCGGGGAGTGTCAATTAATACCCAAATCTGATCACTGATAACTGATCACTGATAACTGATAAGATGAATCCAAAATTTAAAGATATTACTGCTTGGGAACAGGCACAATTATTAATGCAACCGGCATTTATTCGGGTGCTGGATAATCTGCGTAAACAGTTAGAAAATTCCCTCTGGAAAGGAACCTATACAGAAATTCAAGATCCCTATCCCAGTTATCTGCTCTGTTTGACTTATCTCGATCGCTCCGTTACTGTAAATATTTGGGAACTTTGTTTTCAAGTCTGTTTTCTCGATTATCCCACCGATGAAGGAGAGACCGTCACCATCGATACCAGTCTCCTCGACCCCACCGGTGAACTAGATTGGCAGAGTTTGGAAACGAAAACCGAGCGTATTATTAACCGATTATTCGCTAATTTACCGCAATGAAAGCAGATTTAGAAACGATCAAGGCAGAGTATGCCGCTAATTTTCTGAAAAATTACAGTAATGACCCCCAAAGTTTAGCATCCCAAACAATTTTAATCGATCGCTCCGATTGGGGTTTATTAGAATTAAAAGGCCAAGACCGACTGCGTTTTCTCCACAATCAAACCAGTAACGCTATCGAGCGCCTGAAACCGGGTCAGGGTTGTGAGACAATTTTCCTTAACTCTACCGGTCGTACCCTCGATTTTGTCACAGTTTACGCCAGCGATGATTCCCTCCTCATCCTCGTTTCTCCCCAACGTCGTCAATTTTTACTGGAATTGATCGATCGCTATATTTTCCCCTTCGATAAGGTGGAAATTAGCGACTTAACCGATAATTTTGGCATTTTCACCCTAATTGGTACTGAAAGCGGGCAATACCTGCAAAAAATCGCCATTCCAGAGCAGATTTTAACGGGGGTGCAGCATAGTCATTATCTCCTTTCTCAACCCGCCCTGAGACTGGCCGTCGGCACCGGCTTAGACTTACCCGGATATACTTTAATCGTTGCCGCCGCCGAAGCAGGTCCCCTCTGGGAAAATTTAATTAAAAATGGCGTTACTCCCGCCGATGCACAGGTGTGGGAATACCTGAGAATCCATCAGGGCCGACCGGCAGTCGATCGAGAATTAACCGAAGATTATAACCCTTTAGAGGCCGGTTTATGGCGAGCGCTCGTTTTTGATAAGGGTTGTTATATTGGTCAAGAAACTATCGCCCGTCTCAACACCTATAAAGGCGTAAAACAAAGACTTTGGGGCATAAAACTCAGCCAACCCGTCCCTAGCAATACCCCGATTATTTTAGAAGCGCAAAAAGTCGGTTTACTCACCAGTGTGCTGGAGGATTTTGGCTTGGGTTATGTGAAAACAAAAGCGGGAGGAGAGGGTTTAAAAGTACAAATCGGCGAGGCAACAGGAGAATTAATCCCTTTACCCTTCCTCTCTCACGAATACCCCTTTCAGTAATCAGTAAACAGTAATCAGTAAACAGTAATCAGTAAACAGTGACCAGTAATCAGTAAACAGTAAACAGTGAAAAGACAGTAGGAAATTTCTATTTAACACTGCTCACTTGAAAACTCAAATCTGATAACTGATAACTGATAACTAATAACTGATAACTGATAACTAATAACTGATAACTGATAACTGATAACTGATAACTGATAACTGAAAAAGTCCCTAACCCCAGCGACTAGCAATGGGCATTCGCCAACCAGTGCCAAAAGCGCGATCGCTAATTTTTAGGCCCGGGGGGGCTTGTTTGCGCTTAAATTCGGCATTTTTAACTAATTTAATCACTTTCTGCACAATTTCAGGCTCAAAACCGGCGGCGATAATTTGTTCGGCGGATTGATGGCGATCGATTAATAGTGCTAAAATAGCATCTAAAATCTCGTAGGGAGGCAAAGAATCTTGATCCTTCTGATTGGGTTTTAATTCAGCACTAGGAGCTTTATTAATCACATTGAGGGGAATAATTTCCCCGTGCCGATTTAACCAGCGACAGAGGGAATAAACCCTGGTTTTCGGCACATCAGCAATCACTGCTAAACCACCATTCATATCACCGTAGAGGGTGCAATATCCCACCGCCATTTCTGATTTATTGCCAGTGGATAATAGTAAATGCCCGAATTTATTAGAGAGAGCCATTAATAAATTACCGCGAATGCGTGACTGAAGATTTTCTTCAGCAATACCGAAATCAGTCCCAGCAAAAAGCCGCTCTAAAAGTTGATCATAAGCGGTCATAATTTCTTTAATTGCTAACTTCTCACTTTTGATACCTAAATTATTAACTAAAGCTACGGCATCGCTAATGGAATGGTCGGAACTATAGGGAGAAGGCATCATCACAGCGAGAACATTTTCTTTACCTAATGCGTCGGTGGCAATAGCGGCAACTAAACTGGAATCAATGCCACCACTCAAGCCAAAAATTACCCGTTTAAAACCGCATTTCTGCACATAATCTCGCACTCCTAAGACTAAAGCTCGATAAATTTCCTCATCTTCATCGATGGGTAAAGGATGAATAACTGCGGGTAACAAATCTTGATTAAACTCGATCAATTCTAGGCTAGAAGTAAATGCTTGGGCGCGATAAATCACTTCTCCTTGTCTGTTAAAAGCAACGCTATCACCATCAAAAATTAAATCATCATTACCTCCCACTTGATTGACATAAACTATAGGTAAATTATATCTAGTGGCACTATGGGATAATAAAGATTCTCGCAATTTTTGCTTACCGACACTGTAGGGAGAAGCGGAAAGATTAACGATTAAATCCACTCCCAAATTAGCTAAATCGGCGATGGGATTAACCGCGTATTGACGCTGACCCCAAAATTGTTCATCATTCCAAACATCTTCACAGATAGTCACACCGATTTTAAAATTATTTTCTGTTAGTTGAAAATATTGACTTTCTTTCCCGGAAGCAAAGTAACGATCCTCATCAAAAACATCATAGGTAGGCAATAAACGTTTAGTAAAAATTTGTTTAATCTCTTGACTTTTTAACAAAGCTATGCTATTAAATAACGGCTTTTCTCCCCGGACTGTTGCTGAGGAATTTTTTTCGACAAAACCGACTAATACAGCTAATTTTTCTGGTAATTCTTGGGACAATAATTGCAATTGTCGAGACATTTTCTCAACAAAACCCAGATTTAATAATAAGTCTCTGGGAGGATAACCACAGAGGGATAATTCCGGGGTTAAAAGTAATTCCGCTCCCCGATTAAATGCCGTTTGAGCGGCCTCTAAAATCCTTTCGGCATTTCCTTCGATATCTCCAACAATGGGATTTAATTGAGCGATAGCAATTCTCATATTTTTTCCTATTTAAACAAAAACTAACGGTTGCTCTTTAAAGGGAGCAAAAGCTTCTTCATCAAAGCGATATAAACTAGCAGGACGACCAGCACCACGAGAGACTTTTAAACCCATATCTTTGAGAAATCCTAATTTCAAGAGCCGATTTCTGAAGTTGGAATAATCACTAAAATTTTTACCTAAAATTGTCTCATAAAATTGATAAAGATCATTTAAAGTAAATAATTCTGGTAAAACCTCAAAAGCGACGGGACTATATTCTACTTTATTGCGTAATCTTCGCCAGCCATATTCTAAAATTTGACCGTGATTAAAGGCTAAATTTGGCACTTTATCAATCATATACCAAGTGATATTATAATCCCGTTCAGTGATTAATTTCGCTTCTTCAAACCGCACTAAAGCGAAGTAACTCACCGATAGATAACGTTTCCCAAAACTCTCGGCCGCTGCCGGGAAATCTCCCTCTGGACTGCCAAAAGTATATAACTGTTCTAGATAGAGATTATTGACGCTAATTTTCTCGGCTAAAATTCGATAGGCTGCCGTTTCCAGTGATTCCCCATTTCTCACTAAAGTACCGGGTAAACTCCAGTAATTACTAAAGGGTTCTTCCCGTCTTTTAATCAGAAGCACTAGCAGCCGATTTAATTGGGTATCAACGGAAAAGATCACGTTATCAACTCCGACTTTAAAATCAGCTAGAGATTTATTAGCTAGGGTATTTGGCAGCTTCATGCGTAAAGTTTTTGACCTTCAATATAATCTTTAATCGGTGCGGGAACAGCCTGTTTATCGCCTTTTTCTCGATAATCTGTTGAGGATACAGCCGGAGCAAAGACATCGGCAATCAGACAATCACCTCCTAATTTTTCCAGTTGTTCAATATCATCTTGATTAATAGGATAGCCTGGACGAGGAATCACGAGAATTTTGACTTTTTCTAGCAATTCTCGGCTGCGATACCAGTGCCTAATTTGTCCGGCTAAATCGGAACCAATGACTAGGGTATATTCCTCCTGTTCTCCCCAAATTGCTTGCGCTTTTTCTACACTAATTAAGCTACGTCGATCGCTTAATTCTCGTCGCAGTTGTATATTATCCCTTGGGGGTTGAATATCCCCGATGAGCAAATTTAACATCCTCAGACGATGTTCGAGACTGGTTTGATGATTTTTAAAGGGATTATCGGCAGCCCAAACCGCAACGATATCGTACTGTTCCGATAACCATTTTAGTATGGCTTGATGACCGGCAGTGGGAGGATCGGCACTGGTTCCAAAAAGGGCAATTTTAAGCATAGGATCTAATTGCTTGCTCACTGAGGGATTAGTTTAAGTCTGCTCAAGCTTGGCAAAGATTAACTTCTCCCCATTATAGTTGATTTTACCAAAATAGGGCAAGAGGATCAGTAATCTCCTGCAAAAGCAAGTTATCGAGTCGCTATCGGGTCAAAATGTCTAAAACCCCGGATAAATTTGACATAATCTTAGGTTTTATCTAAAATGTCGGGGTGAAGAACCTCGATTTTATCGACGGGAGTGTCAACAACTTTAAGCAACCCTACCACCGTCAACAAGACCTGTATAAAACAAATACAAGTCTCCCTTCAAATGTTTAGTTTCTTGTATAAGCTTACGCTTATCGTCTGAATACCCAATAACCTTACCTTTCTCTGGCCAGCCATATTTGTCGCGACCAGTGATCTCTACGACCACCCATTGATCGGGGTAATCGGATGAGACATCGGCGATACTCAAATCTTCTGTTTTGTGGCTAAGTGCTTTCATGGCTAAGGTGGCAGTTGATTTGATCAGGGTCCTTGTTGATGAGTAAACGGCGCACCATCGTGATTATTAATATGAGGCAAATCAGTATGAGGGTCTTACTCACTGTCAGGCTCCTAAGCTCCCTTTTTTACTGCGTAGCTCTGGGGAAGATACATCCCCACGACTACGTTCTCTTCACAATAGCCCCTTTTAAGGAGAACTCTTCTTATCTTAAAGAAGTAATTCCCCCATGACCATCTACACCATCAAAGAACTAGCAAAACGTTACGGTGGAGATGATCAAGACAGGAAGCGATAGGTAGAGCCAAGAACGTTTACCTAATTCAGGCTGGGCAGTGCGGCAACACTCAACCAGCTTTTTTGTCCTACCACATATTGTTACACAGTTTAGCTAAGTTGTCAAGTATGCCAGCCATATTTGTTGCGCCCAGTGATCTCTACGACCACCCATTGATCGGGGTAATCGGATGAGACATCGGCGATACTCAAATCTTCTGTTTTGTGGCTAAGTGCTTTCATGGCCAAGTCTATTTTTGGGACTCCATATGACTCCCGTAGCACTTAGCAGCCCAAACCACTGGCTCGATTTCTCCCTTTTGGAGTTTTTCTAGCGGGGTTGCTCCCTCTAAACGAATATCACCCGTAAGCAGAAAGAGCATTTGTGTCCAAGCACCGTCTTCTTTTAAGACGGCTAACACTTGGTCTAAACCTAACAAAACTTTGCCATCAATAAATTGCCAAGCGGGATAAACTAATTCTTCGTTGACAGATAAACCTAAGACCCGACGATTGAGCCTCATAGTTTCTAATTCCAAAGAACTACAGGCTAAAACACTACAAACCTCGGTGCTGGTTAAGGTTCCTCCTTGCTTAGATAGGAACCGCTTCTTCGCTTCTTCGCCTCGTTTAGTGTTCTCCTTTTTTTCGCTATCCATCAACCTTAGTGCTACATTAAAATACAGATGGGCAATCGTTATCGGATTAATTGCTTCTGGCAAACGTCCTGCATATAGCGGTACAGACACTCCAGCTAGAATCAACAGTAAAGCAAGCGTCTTTTTGAGATTAAATTGGTCGTTAGTTTTCATAATAGTTCTCCAAAACAAACTTAATTGAATGGTTGGTAGCACCCTTTTATATTATTCTTGTCTAAATAAAGATATCAACCAATTATTATTGTTTTTTTCTGTAAAAATATACTCTTTTTATGAATAATAATTATTGGCTTAAAGATGCAACAATTATTGGCTTAAAGATGCAACAATTGTTGGTTTAACTTTGCAATAATTATTGGTTTTCAATTCCAGAATTTTGAATTATCGTACATACATAACGTTCATCCCATATTGCTGAAACGGAGGGGAATGGTATGTCGAAGGCAACTGTTAATCAAGCAATTATCAACTGTGTATATGTAAACCGCACAGAAAAAACAGCTATTCTCAAAATTGACTTTATGGGACAATGGCTAGAGCGAGTCGTTGAGGTGGGCCAAGATTTTTGTTTTAAAGCTCCTGAAGGGGGACACTTAGATATTTTTACCTATGAAATGGCTACGATGATTCTGGAGGATAGAGTTCCCTGTCGGGAATTGGCGATATAAGGGAGGATTTGGGCAATAATTGTTGGTTGATTTCTCTTTTGGTTTTATGGGACTATCGCAGAAGCAATATTACTTTCCAGTTATTATTGCAATCCACTTTGAAAAAGTATCGGTGACTACAAATATAGCTATGTTGATTACCTTAAGATCGAAAGTCCCCCCAACCCAAGGAGGGTCGCATCTAACCCAAGGAGAGTCCCATGACACCAACAACTCCCCCATCACTATGCGATGCCGAAAGGCAAGCAAGCAACTGTGGTTTGGATATTTCCAAGCTACGAGCTTTATTGAAAAAAATCAAACCCTTATCTGAAAAATACAAAATTATTTTCTATCTGGCGGCTACAGGTCTTTTTTCTGCGGATGACCTGGCTGAAATGTTCAATCATAGTAGCGGCAAAAATCTAAACTCAGATTTCAACAAATATCTAGGAGCCAATCTTAAACTTTACCTTGAGTTAGATGACAGTGATCGTCTGGGAATTACTTCCCTAAGAAGGATTCTTTTTAAAAAGGGCTATCTTGTTGACATTAATGACGATGAATTAGTGAAAGTTTTGCCAACACGCTACGCTGAAAATTCTCAATTAGAGCAGCCGTCTAATTTAGAGACAATTAGTGCGGATGAGACGACCACCAATCAAGGAGATTAATTTAAAAATGGAAAACACAGAGTCATTGTGTGAGGTACCAACATCGGTCAGTCCCCGTGCTGACATTATTAATGAGTTGTTAGCTCAACTAGACAATAAACAGGACAGCGATCACCGTGCTGAAATCAGAAGGAAATTAGGAGAATATCCTGATCCTCAAGTGATTAAAACACTTTGGTATTTGAGAAATAATCTGCAAAACGAATCTGATGATTTTGTGCAATACGAAATCAAGCTTAGTCTGCATAAGGTAACTACTCATCCTAGTATAAATATTGATTTTTTTCTGGATAACTTAGAGGTATTCCAATCAAAAGATAACAATTCTCAAGCCCCAAAAGTATTAATTGATGCTGATCTAATTGAAGAGTTTTTATTACGAAATCAAACGACTCTTAACAGTGAAGCTACTAGGGTTATGGGACTTGTTTTAGAGGGAAAAATTAATCCTTACATTGGCGAAATGGGATTAATCAAAATTTGGCATAATATCAAAAATCTGAAATCTAGAGAAGATGCCAATCGTTCGATCATTGAACTTCTCAGTAAAATTAACGTCGGTCAAGTTAACTTGAAAGAAATTGACCTAGAAAAATATCCCAACGTTAATTTAAAAACGGCAATTCAAGTTGAGATTGCCAGAAAGTATAGCCTAGAAGGTATTATCACCATCAGAGATCGAGAATTCATTGCCAGTGGATATCCTTTTGTGGGTTCCCCTTCCCTATTCTTACAGTCTTTAGGGAAAGATACCTCTTCGGCATCTATCGAAAGAACTCTCAAAAATCTCGGTAAAGCGGCAATGGAAAATGAACAAGTAAAACTCAATCAGCTTTTAGAAAACGAGCCTCAACAAAACTTATTCTTTGAAGATAATCTTTTGCTTTTTCAAGGCTGGAAAATTGAGAACTTTGAAATTCTTTGTGCTAACAACAATTTAACTTCTGCGACAGTTATCTTATGTAATACAAAAACCCAAGAGCGTTACACTGAATCGGCCTTTAAAAAAGGTTCAGTAGATGCACTTTGTACTGCCTTTGATGAGGCTCTAGCTCATTTAGTTGAAATTAAACATCACCTTAAATCTATCTATGTGGCTAACTTGACACCGGGTAAACAAGGAGCCACAACTGTCAAGGCGGTGGTTGAGTATGATGGTAAAGAAGTGATTACTATCCACACCCATGAAAATATTCTCAAGGCTTATTTTTTCGCCTACGTCAAAGCGATGATTGCCGTTTATGCACCCGATGAATATCACCCCGATATTCATAGCACAAAAGAATTGACATATTTGCACAAAATTGGCGAACGAGATTTTCGGGGACTGAATTTCAGCCAAGTCAATTTAATGGATGGTGAGGCCAATCTTTCCGATGCAAAATTGATGGGATGTAACTTCAGTAAGGCTAATCTTTCGGGGGTTAATTTAACTAATGCTGATTTAACAGGAGCCGATTTAAGTCATGCCAATTTGAGTAAAGCTAATCTAACGGGAGCTAACTTGACCGATGTTAAATTAGATGAAAATAATCTAACCCTTCTTGATGGCACAATTTTGACTAACACAATTATGCCTGAAATTAGAATGGAAATTATTGGCGAATCCCGTTTAGAAAAGGTTGCTCAACTACTCAAACACATTGATCCTCAAAGTGAATCTCGAATCTTGGCTATTCACTCCATGACAGATTGCATCTGGTGGGATAATCCTCTTGGTCAAAAATTCTGGGAAGTTAACGAAGAACTAATCAAAAGGGAGATTTCTATTCAACGAGTCTTTATTCTTCCTGAAGTTCCGACTCACAAGCATTTACAAGTGATTCAGGAACAACTTAACTCTGGCATAAAAGTTGCTTGTATTTGTCAGGAAAAAGCCAAAGATGTTGAAGGCTATCGTTGGGATAATACCAACCTATTGATTAGCGAAAACTTATCTGTTCCAAGAAATTCTTTTACAGCGAGAAGAATTATGAATGGTCAAACAGAATCAGGTTATATTTCCTATCAAACAAGAGTTGTAGAGACAGATAAAAGTCTCTTTAACGCTCTATGGGAAAAATCTGAAAAACTCTCTACTGAAGCTAATATTCAGGAACAATTAGCAAACCTGAATACCTGACTTTCTTTCCATCTTTAACTTTTCAGACTTACCAATTCCTTAAAAAGGATGCCGTTGAACTTTCTGAATCAGCTTAATGATTTTTAAAGTCTGCTTGCGGTCATACTCAACCCACCAAGCCAAATCTTCAAAAGCAAACCGATCAAATTCCAAGCTTTCCGCCATTTTCATCGGATAAATATTGAATACTGGCTTGGCTCATTTTTCCCGAACTTTATTGTTTTATTAACTGATCATCACAAGGTGATCACTCTTTCTATTTTGTTTGCATAAAAAGCGGTCATTGGGAGCGAAATATCTCCATTTTTCAATCCTCATAATTAAACAACTATGATAGACAACTGACCATAATATTTTGGAAATTCTGGTAAACTTTGTGCTAGTCTATATTATTAGAAAAAAAGACGTAGGGAGTAATTTAAGTTGCCTGCTAGAGATTCCAGTCACGAAGCAGTTAAACAGGCCATCATTAATGACGGCTGGATAATTACGGATGATCCCTATGTTATTTCCTATGGTGATCGCTTTTTATTTGTTGATTTAGGAGCCAATCGTTTGATTGGTATTCGTCGTGGAGATCAACGTATTGCCATTGAAATTAAACAATTTAAAGGTCAATCCCAGGTTACTGATTTAGAGCAAGCGATTGGTCAATATTTATTGTATAAAATCTTGCTTAATCAAGTTGATCCAGACCGTGATCTCTATCTAGCGATTTCTGAAACAACCTATAATGATATATTTAGGGTCTGCTGAATAAATCTAACAACCTTGTTGGGTAAGACTTTTAGACTTTTTGTCAATCAAAAAGTACCAGGCATGGGAGTGATCAGGGGGAAAATTCAGGTACTTTTTCCCTGAAAATTAGGTAGTTGACCACCTGAAA
>NZ_SFBY01000262.1:0-3524 GCF_007095505.1 Microcystis sp. M_QC_C_20170808_M3Col | reverse complement strand
GGGGAAGTGGGGAAGTGGGGAAGTGGGGAAGTGGGGAAGTGGGGAAGTGGGGAAGTGGGGAAGTGGGGAAGTGGGGAAGTGGGGAAGTGGGGAAGTGGGGAAGTGGGGTGATGGGGAAAATCAACTAACACCCTAAAACCCTACAACCTCAACACCCAAACTTTTTTAACTGATAACTGATAACTGATAACTGATTATGAGTGATTTTGAGGAACTAGAGTCTAAAAAACGGGAAAAAGCCCTAGAAATGCAGGCACATCGCGATAATTTGCTCTCGCGGGTGACAAGATTACTAATTTCTCAAGATATCCACTTGGCGATCGATCATACCCTAGAACTGCTCTGCCAATTTACCCAGAGTGCGCGCTGTTACATTATTCAATATTCCACCTGTCGTCAGCAGTGGAGTATGGTTTATGAATACTGTCACCCCGACTATCCGCAAGTTATCCCGATTCGGGAAGAATCACAAAATCTCTCGACGGAAACCTTTCCCTGGTTTTCTGAACAATTATTAAACGGTATTCCAGTTAAACTGAACTCTTTAGACGATTTACCCGCTACTGCTATCCCTGAAAGAACTATTCTCGCTCATAGTTCTACTCCCTGTCTCTTAATCGTTCCCATGTGGGATAGTTGTGGGGTAACGGTGGGTTATCTGGGATTGGATGCAAGTGCAGAAAAGCAATGGACGAAGGAAGATGTCACCTTTGTCCGGTTGGTGGGAGAATTAATCGCGATCGCACAAAGTAGATATGAAGCGGAAAAAGGATTAAAAGAGGCTAAAGAAGCGGCAGTTAAGGCAAATAAAGCTAAAAGTGAGTTTCTAGCTAACATGAGCCACGAATTACGCACTCCTCTTAATGCTATCTTGGGTTTTACTCGCTTAATATACCGGGATAGCAGCGTCAGCAGTGAATATCGGCAATATTTGGAAATTGTCAATCGTAGCGGAGAACATTTATTAGAGTTAATCAACGATATTCTAGAAATGTCGAAGATAGAAGCGGGAAGAACGGTTTTTAATCCTAGTAATTTTGATTTATACGCTCTTTTAGATAATATTGCCGAAATGCTACGCTCACAAGCGCAAGCAAAAGCTTTAAGCTTAATTTTTGATCGCAGCTCCGATCTGCCTCAATATATATGTACTGATGAAAGTAAATTGCGACAGGTGTTAATCAATCTCTTGGGTAACGGATTGAAGTTTACTGAGTCGGGAGGGGTAACTCTCCGGGTAAAATTAGGGGAGAAAAGAGAAGATTATCAGCGATTGGTCTGGGAAATTGAAGATACAGGCGCAGGAATCGCTCCAGAGGAGATTTATAAGCTATTTCAACCCTTTAACCAAACGGAAACGGGACGAAAATCCCAACAGGGGACAGGATTGGGCTTACCTATCAGTAAAAAATTTGTTGAGTTGATGGGAGGTGCGATCGGAGTTAGTAGTATTCTGGGTCAAGGAAGTATTTTTAGTTTTGATATTCAGGTGGGTTTGGTGGGAGAAAATGAGATAAAAACCGAAACCAATAGGGCAAAAGTTATCGCTTTAGCCGAAAATCAGCCTAAATATCGCATATTAGTCGTCGATGATCGACCGGAAAGCCGTTTGCTGTTGCTGAAACTCCTGGCTACCCTAGGATTATCCGTGCAAGAGGCTGCTAATGGTCAAGAAGCGATCGCAATTTGGCAAGCATGGCAACCTCATCTTATCTGGATGGATATGAGAATGCCAGTGAAAGACGGTTACGAAGCAACTAGGGAAATTCGGCAGTTAGAGGCTGATAATCGCGGAAAAACGGTGATAATTGCCCTAACTGCCAGCGCTTTTGAAGAGGATCGCGCCTTGGTTATTGCCGCCGGTTGTGATGATTTCGTGCGTAAACCTTTCCGAGAGGAAGTTATCTGGCAAAAAATGAGCGAATATCTAGGATTAAAATATATTTATGCCGATAATGAGCCAAATCAACCCAATTATTCGCCTGTTTTCCTCGATTCCCTGCAATCGCTATTAAAATTAATCAGTCCCGCCTGGATTGGACAATTGCAACAAGCAGCGCGAGAATGTGATGATGAAAAAATTATCGCCCTAACCGCAGAAATTCCCGCCGATTATGCTATCCTTGCCCAAGGTTTACAACAGTTAGCCGGAGAATTTTCCTTTGATGCGATCAAAACCATAATTAGAGATTTAAACATATCTTAAGAGAGTATTTTATCTATATCTCAAAAACGTGATATTCTAAAGGCATAAATCCCTAAATATGGCAATTTTAAAAGATGAAACTGTTAAAAATGCTCATCGGCACTTGGTTAATACTGCCGATTTTTTCTGTTCAAGCTCAAGTCCCCTCGCTTCCACCAATTAAGCAAAATTCCCCCAATCTTGGTGATCTACCCAATGATCCCACCCAGCAGAAAAATTGGCTTTGTAACCGAGGAGATCAACGCATTGCTGTGGCTGCCAAAGAAGAGAAAGGTTGGAAAGAATTAATTGAAAAACAAGGTTGGCAATGTGGTGAAGGAAATACCGATATACCCGATCAAACTCTCGGCTTTTCCTGTGAACCAGAACAAACCCTCGGCCTCTTGACAGTTTACTGGTTAAATGGTAGTAATGGTCAACAACAATTAAGCCAATGGCGAGATAAATTAGCAGCACAACAGGGGATGGTTTGTACCATCAATAACGTGCGGTTATTCGATACTCAAGAAAATATACCCAATCCATTACAACCATGATTAAATTAGCAGTTTTACCTCAATCTATCCTCCTAGGTATCAGTTTACTATTCAATAATTCTCTGCCCTTACTTGCCCAATCTACACCCCTGAGCGTGGATAATTTAAGAAACACCGTCTATAATATTCCCAATCGGGGTTCCGTAATTGTCAGCGATGGTATTTTTCAATCCAATGAGGGACAGATTTTAGGAGTGCAAGTCAGTCGAGAAGCTTTGATGGGGGACTATAATAATGATCAAAGGACTGATGGGATTGCCGTGTTAAGAGTGATTACTAGAAATCAACAGCAATTACATTATTTAGCCCTAGTGATTGATAATAATGGTACTGCCACTAACACCGACACTGTCCTGTTAGCAGATCGAGTAATTGTCGATAATCTGAGTGCCAAAGATGGTATGATCACCGTCAACATGAGAAGATTTCTCCCCCGGGATCCTTCCTGTTGTCCGTCGGGAGTTATCACCCAACAATTTGCGATTAATCCTAGTATTAATCAATTGACTTTACTGAGTACCAACGAAAGTCAACCCACCACCCCAAATGTGCAGGTAGTTCCCGCTTCTCCCCTGAGAATTAATAATAATAATCTCCCCTTTCAACCTCCTGCTGGGGCCATCCAAATCCGCTTTTAACCTTGTTTTTGGTGCGTTACGCTGCCCTAACGCACCCTACTGGACTGTTTCAGCTAAAATAGGGCAATAGCTCGAACAAGCAGAGGACATTTTAATGGGAAGAGGTCGGCGAGATAAAGTCAATCTAACAGGGGAACAAAGAGA
>NZ_SFBY01000261.1:0-8849 GCF_007095505.1 Microcystis sp. M_QC_C_20170808_M3Col | reverse complement strand
ACCGGAAGGCAATTGATAGCCTGTTAAATTCCCTTGTTTCCACCACCTCCAAGCCGTTCGATAACTTATTCTTGTTTTTTTTGCCTAGTCTGATAGTTTCCTGTCTATATATTACCATGACTGGCTATATCTGACTATATTTGTATTGAAACTTTACAATACTCCTCACTTACAGCTTTTCTCAGATACATGAGGTTCGTTCTTGCATCTGAAATACTTGATTAGCAAGAATGAGCTTGTGCTTCACCTTCACGAGAAAGGCTGTCATACTGTTCACTAAAAACTCACATCTGGTCACTGATAACTGATCACTGATCACTGATTCAAGACTGACTGCCGTTGATCAAAGTAATTACCGTCACTTCGGGGGGACAAAAAAGACGACCGGGAAAATAGGTTCCTAAGCCTCGATTGACATATAATTGATTTTCCCCAACTCGGTGAAATCCCTCGGACCATTGCCAGTATCGCACTACTCTGCTAAACTGCCGGTGAAAGGGAACCCATTGACCATAGGGTTCTGGCAGCGATCGCCTAAGTTTCTCTAAAATTATCGGTAGGGAACCGATACCGGGGATAGTCACTTGACCTCCGTGGGTATGACCGGATAACTGCAAATCCACGCGCCAATCCCTTAAAAGCATGGCTGTATCGGGATTGTGGGAAAGGACGAGTCTGGGTATATCGGGAGAAATTTGCTCGAGGATTTGCGGTAAAAATTCCCCGGACCAATAATCGGCCAATCCGACAATGGGAAAATTTTCGCCGTAGGGTGTGGCGATTTCATTCCAGAGTACCCGAATTCCCACGCTAGTTAAGGCTGCTCTGACCGTTTCCCTTGCCTGCGGAGGATAACTGTCATGATTTCCTAAACAAGCATAAATACCCCCTTGACTTTTGAGAGCTTTTATGCTCTCGACTAGGGCAAAAATTGGCCTGGGACTATCGGTAATAAAATCCCCCGTCAGGAAGATGAGATCGGGTTTTTCTTGATTAGTAATGGCGATCGCTTCTTGCAGGACAGCTACAGGCAAATGCTGTGCATCGCAGTGCAGATCTGACCACTGCACCAACTTGATCCCTTGCAGAGCTGCCGGTAAGCTGGCAATTGCGATCGTTAATCTTTCTACCTGTAAGGATTCTAACCAAAAGGGTCGCATCGGTGAGCCATGGTCGGTGAGTAGTTACCAGTCTATCAATTATTTCCCGATGGGGATGCTTCCGCAAACATCCCCCTCTTAGCCATTAGCCTTGGAATTTATCGATAATTCTCTCCATAGCGGCCTCGACGTTGGCACGACTATTAAAAGCCGATAGCCGGAAATAACCCTCTCCGGCAGCCCCAAAGCCGGATCCGGGGGTTCCCACCACATTACAGGTGTGCAGTAGCTTATCGAAGAAATCCCAACTCGATAGACCCTGGGGCGTTTTTACCCAGACGTAGGGCGCATTTACACCGCCATGGACTTCTAAACCAGCAGCGGTTAATTTTTCTCGGATAATTGTTGCATTTTGTAAATAAAACTTGACAAGTTCTTGTACTTGTGCTTTTCCTTCCGGGCAATAAACCGCCTCGGCCCCCCGTTGGACAATGTAGGAAACGCCGTTAAATTTGGTCGATTGCCGACGATTCCACAGTTTCCAGAGTTGCACATCCGTCCCGTCGGCAGCTTTGGCCATGAGACTTTGGGGAACCACGGTTAAAGCGCAACGAGTCCCGGTAAAACCAGCATTTTTAGAAAAAGAGCGAAATTCGATCGCACATTGCCGCGCCCCCTCGATTTCGTAGATGGAATGGGGTAAACTGGCATCGGTGATAAAGGCCTCGTAGGCCGCATCAAAAAAGATAATCGATCCGTTTGCCCTAGCATAATTGACCCAAGCTGTCAAGTGTTCTTTGGTAGCCGTGGCCCCGGTGGGATTATTGGGAAAACAGAGATAGATTAAATCGACTTTTTCGGCTGGAATCTGGGCAGTAAAGTTATTTTCGGCGGTAATTGGCAGATAAATCAGTCCCTCGTATTCACCGCGGTCGTTGGCCTCTCCCGTGTGTCCAGCCATAACATTAGTATCAACGTAAACGGGATATACTGGGTCAGTTACGGCGATCGAGTTATTATCCCCAAAAATATCGAGAATATTGCCCGTATCGCACTTAGAACCGTCGGAAATAAAGATTTCATCGGCACTTATATCACAACCGCGAGCCTGAAAATCATTGACGGCGATTTTCTCCCTTAACCAAGCATAACCCTGTTCGGGCCCGTAACCTTTAAAGCTAGAGCGATCGCCCATTTCCTCCACCGCTTTAATCATTGCCTCCCGACAAGCTCGGGGCAAAGGTTCGGTGACATCCCCAATCCCCAGACGGATAATATTAGCATCGGGATGGGCTGCCGCAAAAGCTTGGACTCGTCGGGCAATTTCCGGAAAAAGATAACCCGCTTTTAGTTTTAAGTAATTACTGTTAATGGTTGCCATAATTCTTCTCGTTTCAGTCGCAACCTTTAATTTTATAACAGTTTCAGGGACTAGGACTGGGTGTGGCCTGTTGTCTTTCGATATACAATCAGATAAAAACCTCTTAATAATTGACATTAGTATGGGTGAATCAAAACGTCGTCAATCGGCCCTGGGTGATAAATATGGACAGGAAGAAAATATCCTGCCTTGGCTACCGATTACCAAAAGTCAAGCGGCCCAAGCTTACAAGTTAACCACTAGGGGTGCCTGGATTGGTATAGGAGTTTTAGCCGGCGCTTGGGTAGTTATTCGCTTTGTCGGGCCGGCCTTCGGTTGGTGGAATGTCCAATAACCGCTTAAGGCTGCATCAGTTTGGGGGTTAGGGTTTTAGGGTGTTGGGGTTTTAGGGTTTTAGGGTGATAGGGTGTTAGTTGAAATTCCCCCACTTCCCCACTTCCCCACTTCCCCACTTCCCCACTTCCCCACTTCCCCACTTCCCCACTTCCCCACTTCCCCACTTCCCCACTCCCACCAGAAAATTAATTTTATTGCTGTGCCAAGATCTGGTCATCGATCGCCCAGTCTATTTCTTGCCGATCTCGACCGGAAGGGAGATAATCGTTCTGGAAGGAGTCTGCTAAACCACTGACGAGATCATATTCGGGCTGCCAGTTTAACTCCCGGGTGGCCTTATTAATATCAGCGTAAAAATGTTGAACTCGCAGGGGGAAAGGTTTCTTTTTGCCGAAGTCAAATTTTTTGGGGTTATAGTTAACAATCTCGATTTCCTCGGCATTTTTCCCCATGGCTGCCGCGCAAGCTTTCGCTAAACCGTTAAAAGTTACATAGCGATCGCCTGAAATATTATACACTTGACCAATGGCCTGAGAATTACCCAATACTGCGGCCATGGACTTAGCTAGATCGACAACGTGACCGAATTGGGTAAAATGTTCCCCTTGACCAGGTATAGGAATAGGACGATTACGAGCCAAACGGTCAAAAAACCAAGCTTCTAGGTCATTATAGTTGCCCGGTCCGTAGATATAAACCGGACGGATGGCAGTCCAGGGTAAACCCATCTCGTTTAAATAGTTTTCTGTCTCGTATTTTCCCTTGTGGCGACTCTTGGGATCTAGTTTATCTCCTTCTTTGTGGGGCATTTGGTCAGATTTTAAATAAACCCCCGCCGAGCTAACATAGACAAAATGCTGGATTCTTTCCCTAAAAATCTGGACGAGGGGCTGAGTATCACTTAATTCTCTGCCATTATTATCGAAAATTGCCTCAAAACTCTCATTTTTAAGCTTTTCTTTCAGTTGCGCTGGGTCAGTGCGATCGCCGTGGAGCTGTCGTACTCCAGCAACCGGAGCGGGTTTATTGCCACGATTGAATAATACCACCTCATGACCCTGTTCTACTAATACTTTAGTCAAAGAAACGCCGATAAATCGGGTTCCACCCATAATTAAAATTTTCATAAGATGATGGCATAGATATCAAGGTTATATTATCCCTCGATCGGTGCAGTTTGTGGCTTGTTAGTTGTGAAGAGAGGGATGAACCACAAAGGCACAAAGGACACAGAGAGTAACTAGCGATCGATTAATCAAACTTATCACACGAAGGACAAGAGAGCCGTCTGAATTGGCGAGGTTTAGATAAAATGAGGGTAATTAGTCAACAGAGGAGGTAAAAATTATGACTTTAGCAAAGGTAAAAAATCTTTATGATCAAGATTTTGCTTTGTGGATAGAGAAGACGGTCAAACAATTAAAATCTGGGGATTTATCTCAAGTTGATTTAGAGAATTTGATCGAGGAGGTGGAATCTTTGGGAAGACGAGACAAAAGAGAACTAAAAACCCGTTTAATTACATTATTTGAACAGGCTTTAAAACGGCGTTATCTTCCTTTGTCCGACTGTTATCGAGGTTGGGAAGTAACAATTAAACGTTGTCAATCTAAGTTAAAAGATATCCTTAAAGATTCCCCTAGTTTATGCAGTTTTTTAACAGATATGTGTGATGATTGTTATCAGGAAGCGGTGGAGAATATGCGAATTAAATATGATGCTATTTTCCCCGATGTTTGTCCTTTTTCTAAGGATATTGATGGTTTATTAAATCATAAGTTTTGGGAAAGTTAAACTTTGATACTAAATCCGTTGAGTAGAGGCAATAGGCAATAGGGGGAATAAATAATCAGTCTTTAATACCCAGATTTAGTGTGATTTTCAAGAAATTAATTTAAGTTTAACAAGGAGAAAAATTATGACTTTAGCAAAGGTAAAAAATCTTTATGATCGAGATTTTGCTTTGTGGATAGAAGCAACCGTCAAACAATTAAAATCTGGGGATTTCTATCAAGTTGATTTAGAGAATTTAATCGAGGAGGTGGAATCTTTGGGGAAAAGTCAACGCAAAGCGGTTGATAATTTTTTAACTCGTTTATTAGAACATTTATTAAAACGTTGTTATGTGGTTCTTCCCGATTGTTATCGGGGATGGGAAATTGAAATTAGAAATTTTCGCAAGGAGTTGAATAAGGAATTTAAGTATTCTCCTAGTTTGAAAAGGTTTATGATAGAGATTTTAGAAGAATGTTATCGAGAAGCTTTAGAAGCGGTGAAAGAGGATTATCCAGACTCTAATTTTCCCGATGTTTGTCCCTTTGCTGAGGATATTGATGGCTTATTAAATCATAGGTTTTGGCAGGATAAAAAATATGTCAACCCCTAATCCTTGGGGGGAATTGCCATCACTTGATTATTATTAATCACCAATTTACCGCCCAATTTTTCGATATTTTCCTTGGCTAACTTGCGGGTTTCTTCGTCTTGGCTATTTATCCAGACTAACATCCAAGCGCCGACTCTAGGAGCGCGACTATCGGGATTAGTTTCTAAAAATTTCACCGTTCCCCTAGCGGATTTTTCGATAAATTCATTACCGGCAATTTTTGCCCAATCGGCGGCCATTTGATTAGATTTTTTCGCCGCAGGAATATCACCTAAAAATAATAGTTCATCCACTCCTTTATATAACCAAATAAAATAGGCATCAGTAACATCAGGAGTGATTTTTGATAAACCTTTATTCATAATCTCAACGGTTCTTTCGGGTTTGCCAGCATTGACAGAAGAAGCGACAGACATCATCAAATAGGCGCGGATAAATTTCGGGTCATTTTTAGTGACAATTTCCATAAAATCGGGACTTAAACCGTAACCAGTTTCCCGACGAGCATCCACATCGCCATAGTATTGTATAAACTGTAACATTGACCAATTGGCTAACATATTATCAAAGCCAAAAGAAGGTATATTCTTTAATAACTCAACCTGAGCATTTTCTAGGCGAGATTCTTGAGCATAATTTCTCTCTAATAACTTTTCTTTGGTCAAGGTTTTCACCTTTTCCTGTTGCATTTCCACAATAGCCATGATTAGTCCACCGATAACAGCGATTAAACCCAGAGTTTTAAGTAAGGATAGATTGAGAGATTTTTGTGCGTATAGCATAGCTTTAAATAAAAGTCAATAATCAGTAACGTAATACCATTTTTCATAAGTAATGGCAGAGATGGTTAATCGCCCCAACCCCCCACCCCCCCAACCCCCCCGACGTCGGGGGGGTAAGATACCTGCCAAGAATAAAGAAAAATGGTATAAGTAGCTGGTTTTAATTAAATTAAAACATGAATTTTAGGTTCGATCCCCCCTGCCACCCTTATTAAGGGGGGTGCCGATAGGCGGGGGGATCTGAAAGTTTTTAATACCTACCCACTTAGAGGTTAAAAATTGTCACCTCCCCCCTTATCAAGGGTAGGGTTAATTCATGAATTAACCCTACGATGAATTAACCTACAAATCACGACCTTCATAATTATAACCATTTACTTATCAACAAAAATAAAAATTTTTTGGGGTTATTTTAATTAATTTTAATGCCATCAACACAATCAAGCTCGCCGGCGGAATTACTGGTAGAAACATTATCTTCTAAAGGAGTTTCATCCTCACAAACAATACCAGTATAGGCCCCGGCTGCCGTTTGTCCGGCCGCTCCAGCATAATTTTTAATATCGTTATCAAATGGAGTCAAAGCATCCAATTCATAGGCGACTCCAACAGGATTGGTGGTTCCCACTTCGCTGATATTATAGAATTTTAGGGAAATAGTGGCAGCTTCCAGAGCTAGTTCAGATAAAGTAGCAAAAGTCCCTTTTTCATAACGATAACCCTGTTGGGCGCGATTGATTAATCCCAGTGTTGCGCGCGCTTCTGCTTGCCTACCCTTAGCGACTTGTCCCAAGAGACTCGGTAAACTGATGGCAGCGAGAACCCCCAATAAAATCACCACTACTAACAATTCTATTAGAGTGAAACCCCTCGCTTTTTTTTCCTGTGATTTGATTGCTGAAAAAAGAAGGTATTTCATAGTTAGGTGCTGGCAATATTGACTATATTTTGGGTGTTGGGGGATTTCAGTTATCAGTTATCAGTTATCAGTTATCAGATTGCAGTTTTAAGTAGACAGTGTTAGGTGAAAACTTCGGAACTTTCTTTTCAGGAGTTGCTGAAGGCATTGCATTTTGATTTCCTCCATTCATATCTCTATTATGCAACGGGTCTTTTCACTGATTACTGTTTACTGTTCACTGAAAAATCCCCACTTCCCCAAAAAATCAAAAGCGCAAGGTTTCCGAGAAAACATTTCCCTGCCACCTTCCGCTAGATTATCAATTGTTGGTTATTATGCCAGAAAGCTTTTAAGCAATCTGGGAAGAATATCTATTTGATTTGTTTGCTTCCCGTCTCACATTGCGCAGTACCACCAGTTGTAGTCGCCTGGACGAGGGCATCAGCCGGGTTATCTGTTTCACAAATAGCCGCACTAAAAACACCCGCGTCGGTTTGAGCTACTGCAGCAGAGTAGTCGCGAATATCGTCTTGGTAATCGTCGATAGCCACAGCATTAGTTCCAGCCTCCTCCCGAATGGGTGCTATCCCCTGTTCAAACTCATAGTATTGAGGTGCTGCTATAGATACGGGCAATTCGTTATCATCAGCGTCGGTGGAGAATATTCCAAAAGAACCTGTTTCCAAGCGGTGAGCCTGTTGAGCGCGGTTAATGCTAGCGAGGTGGGTGCGAGCTTCCGCTTGTCTGCCTTTGGCTACCTGACCGAGGAGGTTGGGGAGAGCGATGGCGGCCAGTACACCGATGATGATAACAACAACTAGGAGTTCAATGAGGGTGAAACCTTTGTTACCGTTCTTTTTGTTGAGAGCTTGGATGAGTTTGAGTTTGAAGGTAGAGTTCATGGGTGTATCCTTTGGTAAGTGTTTTCTGTTCTCTATAAACAACTTACCCACCCGTTTCAGAAAACCTATCACCCTTGGGAAAAATTTTTTTTGGGGTGATGGGGTGATGGGGTGATGGGGTGATGGGGGAATGGGGGAATGGGGGAATGGGGTGATGGGGGAATGGGGGAATGGGGGAATGGGGGAATGGGGTGGTGGGGTGATGGGGTAGTGATGGGGTGATGGGGTGATGGGGTGATGGGGTGATGGGGTGATGGGGTGATGGGGAATTTTCCTGAATTTAGGTTTGACAAGAGGTATTTATAAGGGAAAGTAAGAATCATCCATCAGGAAAGGGGAATTATGGTGCAAAAACCTAAGAAATTGCTGAACACCCATGAAGATATAGAAGTTTATCAGATCGCCTTTAATCTGGCTATGGAAATCTTTGAACTATCTAAAAAGTTTCCTGGGTCGGAAAAATATTCATTAATTGACCAAATTCGACGTTCTTCTCGTTCTGTCTGTGCTAATTTAGCGGAGGCATGGCGTAGAAGACGATATAAGGGTTCATTTTTGCTGAGATTAAATGATGCGGAAGCAGAAGCAGCAGAAAGCCAAGTTTGGTTAAAATTTGCTGTTAAATGCCAATATTTAGATATTGAGACTGGTAGAAAACTTTATGGTCAGTATAATAAGGTTTTAGGACTGATCGTCATCATGACTAATAATGCCGATAAATGGCTACTAAAAACCCCAAAATCCCCAAAACCCTAATTCCCCAAAACCCCAAGTTCCCATTTCAGGTCAGGTTTAAGTATCGGGGGTAACTTCTAGGGATTGGGGAAAAAACCGAAAAGTTTAGCAGCACCTCCCAAGACAGCGACCACCAAAGCTATCAGAATCCCCCGGTTGGTAAATTCCTGATAACCAACCCGTACCGTTAATCCCTCGATTTTCTCATCTAATACTTTAATATCGCCTTTTAAATCAGCTTGGCCTATCTCCAGTTTCGTCAACCGGTCCTCCACCTTGTCAAATCTCTCATCCATCCGTGTTTCAAGGGAGTCGATTTTTTGATT
>NZ_SFBY01000260.1:0-11628 GCF_007095505.1 Microcystis sp. M_QC_C_20170808_M3Col | reverse complement strand
TAATACTGCACACTTAAAAACTCACATCTGATAACTGATGACTTACCCACTGATAACTGATAACTGATAACTGATAACTGAGAGGTGCAACCCTGGAAGTTCTTAAGTGCTATATTAAAGATCAAGAAAAGCCGTCGTAAAACGACGGGGTTTTAACCCAAATTTTCGATAAATAGTCTAATCATAGGTCGGGTGCAGTGATTTGTTAGACATTTTTCTAACTAGAGACTATGACAAAGGTTTAATTGTCACTAATCCCCCAACAAAACCCTGAATATTCAACTCATAGCCATCAAGTAAACCCATACCAACTAATGGATCTGTCTCTGACTCATTGATTTCAATAGATTTGATCTGACCATCCCAGATCACAGTTGCCTCAAATACGTTAAACATACAGAGGCTTCCATCGCCCAAGATTCCCTCTTCTTGCATATACCACGTTAATCCTAGTGTTGTAATGATAGCGGAAGGCAATGTGAGAAATCCAGTGTAACCAGTGTCAATAACTGCTTTAATCGCTTGCCTCTGGTGATTTTCGCCTAGCACTATGAATTGAATAATTGCTTCTCGGCGCGAATTGACGCTCCCCATCATCATGGCGACACACTGGGGGAACGAAAGCCAAAACGATGGACGGCGCGATGCCGAATGCGAATACCAAATATTTGTGCATCAGGAAAACGTATTAACAGTTGTTTAGCAGCTGTTAGGCTGTCGTCAGCCACTTCAAAAGCCCCTGTTTCGATGTCTATTGCTACAATCTTCCCATGATTCCCTTCCTCGATTTGGGAGCGTACCTGAGATTCATAGACTTCGTGTCCACGTCGGGCAAATTCTTCTTTGCTGTAGCGGGGTTGTCGAACTGTCATTGAAGCGACCCTGTTGCAACTTTTGTCCCTCTATTTTAACCTAAACATTGGGAATCTTCGCTAACATTCCTCAACTGGGCCAACAAGAGCGGCACCGCACCTAACCTCACAGCTTCAATCAATGTGCAGGGTGCGTTCCCCAAAATCTATTGGTGGAATAGTGGGACTTGCATTAGGGAACGGACCCTACAGCGATAGCGATCGCACTGCCGTCAACCCAGCCTACGGCTAAATCTTCTTTTCACTTAGCACTTTTCGCAGGGCTTTGACAGCAGTATCAAGCCCAGTATCTAACATAATTCCACCTGTAAATTTAAGCAAATCTGATGAATTCACTACAACCTGAATACTGTCGCCACTTGATACTGCTAATTTGAAAAGTTGTGCCTGCTTCATCAATACACCATTTGGTAATGTGTAGTTCGTAGAATCATCCCGCGTCGAAACGGCAACTACATCTCGATAGTGGAATTCATCGTCTCTTTCATTAAGAGGAACACCTCTTATAAAGTTATAATCGCACTGATAAGAACTGAGTTTATGTTCGGTTAAATGCACAACTGTTACAGCATTAATGCTAAATCGAATACGCTCATCTTTACCCTTTTTCCAGGCAAGTTCTTCTGTTGGAACACCATGAGTTGACCAGAGGATAGGTCCGCGAATCACAACAGAATCTCTAATTAGTTCTTCTTCCTCAATGTTTAGGCGATCCATCGAACGTTTCTTAAGATGTTCAATGTCATCAACTAGCCAAGCATCAACTGTTTGATCTCCAGGAGCATCCATAACAGGTTTGATCTCGAAAAACAACCATGCTCCTCCTGCAATTAAGACAAGTAGGCCGATTCCCGCACTGGAGGATTGTGATAGCAAGAGCAAGCCAATTACAAGAAGGATGATTGGCCACTTTAGTTTTGGCTTTTTAAAGTAATTTCGGATTCGCTGGCGCTTTTGATCTTCCGAACTTTTGGATGCTGTCATTAATATGTTCCTCCACTCATGAGATTTGTTTAACAAGCTCAATGTACAATTGGTTATTGGTCATCGGCAGTTTTGCCAGCAATACTCGCAATCTGTCGATATTGGTTGCACCAGGATGAATAGATTCCAAGATATTTGCTATGGATGGTGAGGGACATTTTATTCGATTGCCACTGTAATAGTCATCACGAACAAGTACTCGAAACCATTGAACAGTTGCATCAGAATCACCCATAGCCGTAGCCGTAGTTAGTAATTGATCAATTTCCTCGATTTCACTACGCTTCAGTATTTTAGGTCGTCTACCTCCAAGCAATGCTAGTGCCAAATAATAGTAGGCAGGAGCAATTGATGGATCAGCTTCGATTACATCCTTGAGAAAATTTATTGATTGCTGGTATGACTTCGCCTCCAGAAATTGAATACCTTGATTAAATAAAGTATCTGGATCTGGTGATTGAGAAACTTGATTAATATTGAACTGAGTGTTTACATGCTGATTTCGCTGGTCGTAGCTTGCCATGATTTTCTAACTCCTTAGTACGGCGGATTCAGGCTCAGTCTGGTACATCTTCTAAGTGGAAAGGCTTATCCAATAAGGAGTTGTTTGTGCCAGATGGATAGAGGAACCTCCGTAAGTATCCATCAAAAAATTGCATACGAACACCCTCTCAACTTCTCAACTATACTGTCAAAACAGTTGTTGAACTAACTCAATGGCCTTGACAATACCTGTCACGATACCACCAGCCTCGACCACACCTTTCATAAATTCCTTTGCTTCACCAAGATGCTCCAATATAGATTTCCTGCTTGGCTCTGATTTTTTGGCTTGATCAATAGCCTTCTGAATCTGGTACTGAGCATCTGTGACTATCTCAGCATCGATAACTTCGGCCTCACCAGCCTTTGATATCTCATCCTTGAGTTTTTTTAACTCACTAATCAGGTCTGCTCGATTTTGGACATTACCGAAATTGATGTCACCAGCAGCATTATACTGATAAGTTACTTTTTGACCCCGCTGATCAAACACTGGCATTGTTTCTCTTCCTCATCAACAACTTTACTAAATTCTTCTCTGTAGAAGCCTCACAGTTGACATCCTCACCGCCGTAAACGGACGGTGATTCCTCACCACGCTACTTTTTTAGGGTAGTCGCCGAATGGGGTTGACGCAGATAGCGAAAAACGCTTAATTGCTTAAGTCTGACACTTTCGACCCGTCCATTTAAAGTCTCCGAATGCCCACCGGCGACTAATTTAATTTGGGTTTATACATACCGACACAAGGTATGTTTTGCCTCTAGCATGGAGTTCCCACCGGCCGTCAGCTTCCCCTTACTCATCGTCAACCCGTTGCAGGAATTTTAACCTAGTATGTTTATACTGGAGTATCTATGATAGGGCGGGTTTTTTAGACCAGCAAGATTCTAACACAAGGCCGCCCTAAAAGGGGCGGGGTTTTCAACCCAAATTTTCGATAACCAGCACTAAAAATGCCAGTAGGGTTAAACCTGATTGCAGAAAGACGGGAAGCGCAAAAGAATTCATAAAAGTACCTCACTTTTCTAGGGATGGCTCTATTTCCAATATACGCTTTCATTTCCGCTAATTCCTCATATTTCCGTCCGCAATGTCATCATCTCATCATTTATTCATCCCATAGGGAGAATTTGAGGCAAATTGTACTGTATTTAAACTGGGTAGGGAGCATTTTAATACAAATGTACAGAACTCGGTTACTCCCCACCCTGTTCACTTAAGTTTCAGCGTCGTGATTATAATTAGGGAATGATAGAAATTCTTAGGCAATAGGATCACATCAGTGTTGATAAATCATCTTTTCTTCGGCGCTTTCCTACCCCTTGATACTCTCCTGTCCACCCAGGGGATTATGGTTATGCTTCTGGCCGCTTATGCTTTAGCCATGTGGATGTTTCTAACTAGCGCCCCAAAAGTTCATACAATCATGGTGACAGATTTGGAGACAGCCCGACAATTTTATGAAGGACTTTTAAATTTACCCACGGCCGATGTTCCCCTCCATTACTATTACAATTATGAGCAGACGATGGGCAATAATATGATTGACCCATTTTATATGTCTAGTAATCCGGCTGCGACTACTGCTCATACTTCTTTGGGAGATCAACCCCAGGGTTTATGGTATCAGTTAAAGAAAAATACCCAACTGCATATCGTTGCTGGGGCAACTGCGGGTTATAAGGATCGTCATCGTCACGTTTGTTTTGATCACGATTGTTTAGAACAAATTCTGATGCGGGTGGAATCACGACGCTTAAAGTATAAAGTTCGTCGCAATAAACCTTTAAATTTTTTGGTCAAAGATAATGCTGATCGCGTGATTGAAATGGCCGAAGTCTCGAATTAGTTAACAGTAATTAGATTGGGGGCAACCATAACGGTAAATAACTAAACTATGAATGCTCAACTGCTCACAATCATTTTAATTTCTTTAGGGGTAGGTATTGGTTTGGCCATTCTACTCCTAATTTTAGTCAAGTTAAGACGCTGCAACCAACAGGTAAATAGTATCGTCGATCATCAATCTCTCATCGGTTTAATTGGAGTTGTTCAAATCCCCTTCGATAAAAATAGCAAGGGGAAAGTGCGAGTTAATGTCGGGGATAGTCTGATCGATATAGTAGCGATAACGGAAGGGGAAGAACAATTTAATGTCGGGGATCAAGCATTTATCCTCAATTGCCAAGACAATAAAGTTTTAGTCATTGCGGAAAAGTATATCAGAGGCGATTTGTAATTTCTTCTAGACCAAAGGGTAACTAACTATGAATAGTCAAAATAATTCCTATCTCATCCAAATCAATCCCAATCAATACGACAACAATAACAACAACAGTGCTGGTAATTTATTGGGGAATAGTGTTCCCATTGCTTTATTGATATTTCTGGGGATTGGTGCGATTTGGTTTATCAATTCTTTTTTGTGTATTTGCAAACCCAATGAAGTAGTGATCCTGAGTGGGATGAAACGCAAATCAAAAGATAGACAAGATGCAGGTTATCGAGTGATATCGGGGGGTCGGGCGATTCGTATTCCAATTTTAGAAACCGTTAAACGCATGGATGTCACCACAACCCCGATCAGAATTGAGATTAAAAATGCCTATTCTAAGGGCAATATTCCCCTGAATATAGTGGCAATTGCTAACGTGAAAGTTAGTTCTAAACCTGAAATAGTCGGCAATGCGATCGAACGTTTTTTAGATCGAGATCGAGAAGAAATTATTCGCGTAGCTAAAGAAACTTTAGAAGGAAACTTGCGGGGTGTAGTCGCAACAATGACCCCCGAACAAGTGAACGAAGATCGCCTAAAATTTGCCGAAAGTATTACCAGTAACGTCAGTCAAGACCTGTTTAAACTCGGTTTAGAAATTGATACTCTCAAAATTCAAAATGTCGCCGATGAAGTGGATTATCTTAACTCCCTCGGACGGGAAAGAATCGCTTTAGTCATGCGTGATGCTGAAATTGCTGAATCAAATGCACTCAATGAAGCTGAACAAATAGTCGCGGAATGTGAGGAACAAGCAACCGTAGCTAAAACCCGCGATCAAATTATCATTTTAGAGCAAGAAAACGAATTAAGAAAGTTAAAGGCAAAACTGGAACAACAGGCTAAATCGGAAGAAGAAATAACTATCGCCGCCGCTAAGGAAAAACGTGCTATAGTTGAAGAAAAATTTCAACAGGTCAGAGCAGAATTAGAAAGATTACGTCTCCAAGCAGATGAAGTTTTACCCGCAGAAGCGCAGCAGGAAGCCGAAACTTTCCGCGCTAGAGGACAAGCGGCAATTTTTGAAGAAAATGCTAAAGCTGAAGCCTTGGTTAACGAATTATTCGCGGAAGTTTGGCAAAACACCGGCAGCGAAGCATCAGCAATTTTCTTGATTCAACAGTTAGAAACTATCCTGGAAGAAGCGATAAAAATTCCTAAACGCTTACACCTCGATCGAGTTAATATTGTTGATAATGGTGATGGTAAATCCCTCGCTACCCTGATTAAAGTCTATCCCGAAATCGTCAATCAATTCCTCGCCAGTGTCCATCAAACCCTCGGTATTGATGTGGTCGGAACTCTCACCAATAAAATTGAAAAATAGCAGTCAGAAAACATACTAGCCTGATTTTGGCGATAGATTGCTACCTGTTGACTAATGGGATCAATTAACCAGCCCAGTCTTAAGCCACTATCAAGATATTCCTGCATTTTTGCTTGGAGTTGACTTAAAGAATCAGTGCGCGGCCTTAAGAGGGTCAATTACCTAATTTTCGGGGAAAAAGTCCCGGAATTTTCCCCCCGACCACTCCAAGAAATGGCACTTTTTGATTTCAAAAAAGCCTAAAGATATTATCCAACAAGGTTTTTAGATTTATTCAGCAAACCCTAAGCTAAGACCTCACTTAGAAACAGCCCAAGAGCGCACTTCTCCTAAGGTTACTGGAGTGCGATCGCTAACATCAATGGTAAAGCGAAATACTCGTTTAGCTCGCAGACCATTTTCGGGATCGAAGAATTTTAATTTCACATCCCAGCATTCACTTCCGTAGCGACAGAAGGGGCTTTTTTCTACTTCAATACTGTGTAATTCCATTCCCATTGCTACTGCTTGGGAGAAGGTTTGTACAGCTTGAAAAGCGTTAGTAGCCGCAAAATTTAAGGCGCGATCGCGTGCTATTTGTCCTAAATTTCGTAAGTCATAATAAATGCGATTCAAGAAACTGGTCAGAGAACGCCGCATCCTCGCTTCATCGGCGATTTCATGTTCCGCGCTAACAGTTTCTATCGCTGATTCAATCAAAGTATTAACTTTCCAGCCATACATTCCCCGGGGACTATTGACTTTGAGGACAGGAATAATTTGACCGGAAAAAAGTTTCACAGTTTCCTCGGTCAGCATACCCGGAATACTCACTCTTTCAACATAATCTTCGTCAGCTTCTGGCAATATTTGACCCGCTAACATATATTGCATGACTTGATAAATATCAGCAGCAAAAGCTCCCACTGGTTTAATAGCATAGATGGGAGTTAGTTCTAAATTAACTGTCCAAATTAAAGACTTAGTTTCTGATAGATTACTTTCTAAATAATCTACCATTTGTCGTGCATCGTAGGGATTAGGAGGTAATTCAAGATTATCGATTGTGATGGTTGGCATTAACTGCTTAAAAGTATCCCGACGCGCTTCTGTACCGAAATCATAACCCAAGGTTCCTAACACATAAACGAGGTTTGAGCGTTGACTAGGAACAACATTATTTAGGACAATATTGTTATGTGCTTGATGATTTTTTATTAATCCAGTTGAGGAAATATTTTCTGAAGCATTGCTAGGAGCGATCGCTGGTTGTCTTGTTGCTGCTGTTGAAATGGTTGCAGTTATTCCCTGATTCGCTATCTCGGTTGAACAAGAGGGAATAACAGAGGTTGTCGCTGTCACTGGAATTACCGTCGATTCTATGATATTATTCGACGAATTGTTATCCGCTTCAACAGTTTGTAATTTCTCTCCTGTCAGCAATTCATAAGCTCCAGAGATGTTGATTTTTCCTAACAGACAGCGTTCTGGTTCTTCTACTTCATTAGGATCGCAGGGGATGGCACTATTAGTCAAGGCGGCTCTTACTGCTTCCGCATCAGGAGATAAACCCTGTTCTAATTGCAAACTCATTAATAAAGCGGCCGTTCCTGTCACAATTGGAGCAGCGCAGCTAGTCCCTTTTTTGCGGATAGGGTCATCAGTTCCGGGTTGAGATCCTAGAATATTCTCTCCGGGAGCAAGAATCCCTTGAGTCGCATATTTACCACCAAAATTACTGAATTTAAATGGCTCTCCTGTATCTTTCATCGCTCCTACTGTCAGGACATTTTCTAATACCGCAGGAACGCACCAACACTCTCCTTTATCATTACCACCAGGAGCAATAACGAGTATATTATTATCCTGTGCTTGACGAATCGCTTTATCAATAAATTCGTGAGCTAATCCGCTTTGAGTTGGGTGACAAGCGGCACAATGAATAATATTCACTCCCTGTTCAATCGCGTTACTAATCGCCCGGGAAAGATTGAGAGGATTGATAAAATCTTCATTCCCATAAGCAATGGGAATATTTATCACCGTTGCGTTAGGAGCAATCCCTTCTACCGGTGAATCTGGCTGTCCACAAATGGTGCTGATAATATGGTTAGCATGGAAGCGCAAATGCAAACTGTGGCGGATATTTTCATCTGGAATCGCCTCCTTAAACATTTCCTCTTTTTCTTCATCACTTTTGCCACTTTTTTCTACATCTAAAAAGGCTTGTAAGTGTTGGGGATCGATGGGAAATTCTTCGTCCCAATAAGGATTAATACGGGTAATATTTGCTCCTTGAAAACAGGCGCGATCTAAGTCAACTGGTCCATCAAGAACGGCGATTTTGATGCGTGGATCGCCTTTGGTATGGGAGCGAAGAGCGGTCATTCCGGGGATAGCATTGAGATCAGGCATAGTTTGTACAGATTTTCAAGAACAGTTATAGAATAAAAGCTAGATAACAAAAATAGGGGAATTAAAGATGAGTTCAATCACCCAAACGGTACAATCCTCAACCACAATTCAGGAACCTTCTGCAACGGTGTATTGCGATTCCCCTTTACCCGACCACACCCAACTCCCCGATAAAGATGGAAGTTTTGTGAAAAACTATCAAGAGCCTCCCCAAGCAGACCTTTTAACGGATACTATTACACGCCTTTTAGAACAATTACATCCTGATGGTAATTACTGCCTAGGTCGAGATTGTGGGATTTATTGGCGATTGCCAGAGCATCCAGAATCTCTAGAAAAGGGTGCTGTTGCTCCCGATTGGTTTTATGTTCCCCATGTCCCCACGACTATTGATGGTCAAGTTCGCCGTTCCTTTGTGATGTGGAAAGAAACCATTGAACCGGTTATTGCCTTAGAATTTGTCTCTGGCAATGGTGAAGAAGAACGGGATAAAACGCCTGTTAAGGGTAAATTTTGGATCTATGAGCGAGCGATTCAAATTCCTTTTTATGGAATTTATGAAGTTAACAAGGCCCAGATCGAGATGTATCAGTTAGTTAATGGTCGTTACCAAAAAATGACTCCTAATCAGCGCGGTCATTATCCCATTGTTCCTTTAAAGGTAGAGTTAGGAATTTGGCAAGGAGAATACCAAAATCAATTCTTTCCCTGGCTTCGCTGGTGGGACGGGGAAGGTAACTTGTTGTTAACTTCCCAGGAATCTACTGAACAGGAACGACAACGAGCCGAGCGGGAACGACAACGAGCCGAGCGCCTAGCGGAACAGTTAAGGGCATTAGGGATAGAACCTGAAGATTAAGGGAAGGTGTTTAACACCAAATTCGACCCCGACGAAACGGCGGATCATTGGGATTCGCCTTGCGGTCTTGGAACATGGTTTTCCAGCGTCCGTAATCTTCTAACCCAGTTGCGGGAATATATTTAGCTTTAGGTTGAGTTGTTTCCTGTGGTTGAATGTTGGATTTTTTTGTTTCTGGTTGCTCAACATTCGGATTTGTTTCTGATTGCTTAGAACTTTTAGAGTTAGCCATTGTTTGATTTCCTCCAGTGTTTTTTGTTAGGTTTTAGAAGTCGATACTAATAACGAAAACCGCCAAAGGATGACATTTTTAGATAGCCATAGTGAGGGTATTGAAATTGTGCCGGATCGTTGTAGTTAGCCCCATGAACTAACTTAACCAAGATAGATACTAAATCTTCCCCATCTCCATGAACAATATCAACACATTCGTGGGGATGAATAAAATGGGGACGTTTGACGGGAGCAGACTGTTTGGGAAGTCTCATGGTTGTTTTGGGGTAAATAGATAGAGTTTAGGGGAGAGGACTAATAAGGAGAAGACCAGGAACGAACCTCGCCCAAGGTGACAGGAATTAGGTCACTCACATCTATAGTAAAACGGAAGACTTTACGAGCGCGGCGGCTATTTTCTGGGTCGAAGAATTTTAACTGTACATCCCAACAATCGCTATCCAGCCGACAGAAAGGACTCTTAGAAACATTAATACTATCTAACTCCATCCCAGCACCCACAGCCTCAGAAAAAGTTTGCGCTGCTTGGAAAGCATTGGTCGCGGCAAAATTGAGGGCGCGGTCTTGGGAAGTTTGCCCTAAATTGCGTAAATCGTAGTAGATGCGGTTGAGGAAACTACTCAAAGTCCGGCGCATTTGGCTTTCTTGGGCTTCTGTTTGTTCTGCACCAACAGCTTCTATTGCCGCACTGACTAAAGTATTAACGTGCCAACCATAAATTCCCCGGGGGCTATCCGGTTCAATGACGGGAACAACTTGTCCTGAGAACAGGCGTACTGTGCGCCCAGTAATCCGTCCAGGAATACTGACACGCTGGATATATTCGGGGCTGTCTTCCGCTTGCACTTGTCCCGAAAGCAGTTCCTGTAAAGCCGAATAGACTTCGCGGGAAAAAGAGCCGAGGGGTTCAATGGCGTAAATTGGGGTAAGTTCCAGGTTCAGGGTCCAGATTAAGGATTTGGCTTCTGAGAGGTTATCGGCTAAATAATCCACCATCTGGCGGGCATCGTAGGGATTAGAGGGAACTTCAATCCCTCCAATTACGGCGGTGGGCATCAGTTGTTTAAATGTGTCCCGACGGGCTTCTGTACCGAAATCATAGCCCAAAGTGCCAATGGCATAGACGATTCCACCAGCGGGTTCAGCAGCTTGGCTAGGGGTGACAGATTTAGTGGTAGTTTCAGGCATGGATACTCCTTGAGAGGTTGTTACAGGGTTGGGAATTTGGGCGGCAACAACGGGGATTGCCGGTGCGCTGGTTGCGGCACTCAGTTCGAGATTTTGGCGTTGAACCTCGGTGGTTTCAGGTGTACCACCGCAGCCGCAGCCGGAAGCTTCTACTGTTGCTTGGGTTTCTATGGTTTCGGACATGGTTTCTCCGGTTAGGTGTTTAATTGCCCCCGAAATGTTCAACAGGCCGGCTAAACATTTTGGTTCGTTTTCACTGTTTGTCAAGGGACAGGGAACGGCGCTTTTTAGTAGTGCTTCCCTGACTGCGTGGGGATTAGGTGTTTCTCCCCGCTGCACTTGCAAACTGAGTAATAAAGCCGCTACTCCTGCTACGATGGGCGCAGCGAAGCTAGTGCCACTCATTTGTATTGTCCCGCCGCCCGGTTTTGCCCCTAAGATATTTTCTCCAGGGGCAAGGATGCCTTGATTTTGGTAGGTTTCCCCCCAATTACTAAAGTCGAGGGGATGCCCTCTAGCATCAACAGCACCCACTGCTAGGACAGCAGGAAGGGCGGCTGGAACATGGAGGCACTCGCAACCATCATTTCCGGCAGCCGCAACGACAAGAATATTTCTCTGGCTACACATTTCAATGGCACGCTCTAGCCAGTCTTCTGCTTCTCCCATATCGGTGAGCGCCCCCCCACTAATACTAATAATGTGCGCTCCATTTTCGGCGGCTTGTTCAATCGCACGGGCTAAATCTAGTTGAGATAGTCGCCGTCGGTCATCGGAAAAAACTGGCACGAGTAAACCGTGACACTGAGGGGCAATTCCTTCGATTTCTGTATTAGAACTCTTGCAAATTAATTATATGTTATAATGATGGGTTAACTAATTTTCCCCAAAAAATTAGTTAATCAGTACATTCGTCCTGAATAAAAACTTGAAGTTTAACTTTTAACTC
>NZ_SFBY01000026.1:0-11170 GCF_007095505.1 Microcystis sp. M_QC_C_20170808_M3Col | reverse complement strand
CGTCTAACAACTCTTACCCGTTTAATCTGTTGCTCTGAATAATAAACTAATGTCTTTTGACTACACCATAAATCAAATTCTCCTGCTTTAAAACCGTCAGTAAATCTGATTTTACGTCGATCATCTGATAGTTTGTAGCCTGTTAGTTTATACTCAACGGAACGACTATGCTTTTTGAACCGAGGAAAACCCTTTTTCCCTAGTATTTTAGCATGACAATTCTGATCAAACCGATTAATTGATTGCCAGGCTCTATCGGCAGCCGATTGACGAGCTTGAGAGTTTAATTTATTAACCCAAGGGGTCTCTTTATTGTTAGCTAGTACCGCACAAAGCTTTTGGAGATCATTGCGGGTTGTTCCTTTATTTTCTATCCAATAACGAACACAAGAGTTACGCACAAACTGAGAAGTTCTGATAGCTTCATCGAGTTTCTGATATTGCTCTGGTGTTCCGTTTTTTAGCTTTGCTTCTACGACTAGCATCTAACAATCCTCGACCCTTGGCTAGGTTAAGTATAAGACAGTTTACCCACAGATGGTAGAATTAAACCGATGCTCTGGGGTTGATATTCTGGTCGGATTTCATCCCCCGCAAAGGTGAGTATCTTGTCGAAAAATGTAGCGGGGGCATTCATCCGACATTTTAGGTAACAACAAAACCGCACTAAGGCAGTTTTATCCCAAATCCAGTTAGCAAAACCCAGTTATCATCAGGGACCACTGAAGTGGTCACTAGAAACAAGAAGGTTTGTCCACTGCACTGGATCAGGGGGATTTGGTGTTACCCTGACAATTGCGGCTCGATATCCTCGCCCATACCCGAAGTCGATCCCAACGATTGGACAGTCTCAGATGGTCAATAAGTCTAACCGATTGTCTTACCTCTGCTCAGACTATCGAACGAGGTTTTCCGACCTTGATAGTCCTGAGTCGGCGTTTGATAATCTAACCTTTGATGGAATCTTAGCTTATTGTAGCACTTTATACAGATATGTGGTCCGCGATGCTTTTTTCTCTCTTAGCGTTGCTCAAATAAAAATACCTGATCTTGCGCGTAACTCAATTTAAAACTAGGCGATCGATGCAAGCCTCCGATCAGATGGCTGACAACCGACGGCGACTCGTCCAACCGGGATGGCGCTGGTTAAGCAGGACATAATCAAACTGCTGCAAGTCAATCTCGGTGCTATCTACTTTCGTCAACTGGAGGTTGAGACGGTGGGTCAGGTGAGGAGCAATTTGGGAAGTCGTCAGGACAATTTCCAGGCTATCAAAGACAACTACTATAAAATAACTTTACATTTCTTTTATCACTTTTGGAAAATGCTATCCTTGTAATTGATGCCAATTGGATAATTTAAGCGCATCTTATGATAGTCTAAATCTTTTCTTAAAGATGGTAGTAGGAAAGAGCGGCTACCGTGAGAGAGTAGTATCCATCGTCTCGGTCTTGAGTGGGATGTATGGCCATTCTCATCGGATGGTGGTTTCTGTCATGTCCGACCTGTTTGGGGTGAAGATGTCTTTATGGTTAAAAGATCGCAAGGGACGCACCTTGTCAGACGAGGACATATTACACTATCTTTATGATAGTAGTAACCTTAGCCAAAACCATGAGAACAATTAGTTTTAAAACCCATGTAGGAGAAGATGGAACATTACAAATATCTTTACCGCCTGAACTTAAAAACACAGATTTAGAAGTTACCTTAGTTTATCAGCCAATATCTCTAAAAGAAAAAGAAGAAAAAACTACATTTAGCCAATGGCAAGAAGGCTTTTTTGAAGAAGTAATTGGCGGTTGGGAAGGTGAATTATTAGTAAGAGAAAAACAGCCAGATTATGAGGAAAGAGCGATCGAGAATGATTAAGGACAAAAATCAGCAAACCTATAGAGACCCTAGTATTGTCAGTTATTATGCCCAATTAACCGCGCTACAGCCGGCAGAAAGGACAATTTTAACCCGGCTGCAAGAGCGTTTATCGACGATGAAAATGCTTGATTTAGGGGTAGGTGCGGGACGGACTACGAAGTATTTTGCACCTCTTGTGGGAGAATATATCGGTGTTGATTATTCTGCGGAAATGATCGCCGCTTGTCGTCAAAAATTCCCCCATTTAGTCTGGCAAGTGGCCGATGCCAGAAATCTAGAACAATTTGCGGATAATTATTTTGATTTTATTCTCTTTAGTTTTAATGGCATTGATTATATTTCCCCTGCTGACCGTTTCCTAGTTTTAGAGGAAATTAGTCGCATCGGTAAAGCTGGTGGTTATTTTTGCTTTTCTAGTCATAATCTTCAGGGAATTATCTCAGAATTCGATTGGAAAAAAAAGATTAGTTTGAATCCTTTTAGTAGCTATGTTAATTTAGTCATCTGGGCGATTTTGCGTGCCTGTAATCCCTCTCTTAGCTACAAACAGTTATTGACTGCTGACTATGCAATTATTCGGGATGAACCCCATAATTTTCGTCTGCAAAATTATTACGCCACACCCAAAGAACAATTAAGACAGTTAAAGTCTTACTTTCAAGATATTAAAATTTATTCTTGGAAAACTGGTCAGGAAATTAAGAGCGAACAAGAGTTAAATACTAATCTTGATCATTGGCTTTATTATCTCTGTGTTGTTCCCTAATAAGTAGCTAGACACAATTAATTATACATATCTAACTACCTCTTGCCTCTTGCCTATCCTAACCAAGAAGTTAATTTTATCCCATTACTTATTATCTTGCTTTTTTGGGGGATATTGAAGTAATGCTTGGGCAAGATAATGACCGGTGTAGGATTTTTCACATTTAGCCACGGTTTCCGGTGTTCCCACCGCGATTAATTCTCCTCCCTTGTCCCCTCCTTCTGGTCCCAAATCAATAATCCAATCGCTACAGCGAATCACGTCGAGATTATGTTCGATGACGATAATCGAATTACCTTTATCGACCAATCTTTGTAACACATCTAAGAGATGATGCACATCATAAAAAGATAACCCCGTAGTCGGTTCATCGATCAAATATAGGGTTTTTCCCGTGGCCCGTCGGGATAATTCGGCCGCTAATTTCACCCTTTGCGCTTCTCCACCGGATAAAGTGGGAGCGCTTTGACCGAGTTTACAGTATCCTAAACCCACATCCACGAGAGTTTGTAATCTGGTGGTGGCCCGGGGGACATTTTCAAAGACCTTTAATGCTTCCTCGATCGTCATATCTAAGACATCGGCGATCGAATAACCTTTATACTTAACCTGTAGGGTTTCCCGATTGTAACGCGCCCCTTTACACACATCACACTGCACATAGACATCGGGGAGAAAATTCATCTCGATGACGTTTACTCCTTGGCCTAGGCACGCTTCACAGCGTCCTCCTTTAACATTAAAAGAAAACTGCCCCGCTTTGTAACCTCTAGCTTTTGCTTCGATGGTTTCGGTGAAAATCTCGCGAATAATGTCAAAAACCCCCGTATAGGTGGCAGGATTTGACCGAGGAGTGCGTCCTATCGGTGATTGGTCAATGACAATTACCTTATCAACCGCGTCCAATCCTGCCACTTTATCTAACTCTTTGGGGAAGGGAGTTAAACGGGTTAAATGATGTTGTAAAGCCGGATATAATAACTCATTAATTAAGGTGGATTTGCCCGAACCAGATACTCCCGTAATCGAGACTAATTTTCCTAAAGGAATCGTTACATCAATATTTCTTAGGTTATTTTGATGGCAATTTTTTAAGACTAAAGCATTACCATTCCCTTCCCTTCTTTGGGGAGGAGTTTCAATAACTTTGCGTCCCGATAAGTAGGCCCCTGTTATCGATTTTTGGGACTTTAAAAGGGTTTTAAAACTGCCTTGACAGATGATTTCTCCGCCATGAATCCCCGCTTTCGGACCGATATCGACGACATAATCGGCTGCCCGAATCGTTTCTTCATCGTGTTCGACGACAATTAAAGTATTACCTAAATCTCGTAATCTTTGCAGGGTTTCTAACAGTTTACTATTATCTCTTTGGTGTAATCCGATGCTAGGTTCATCGAGAACGTATAGTACTCCTGTTAATCCCGAACCGATTTGAGTGGCTAATCGAATTCGTTGGGATTCTCCCCCGGATAAAGTCATCGCCGGTCGATCGAGGGTAAGATAATCTAATCCCACATCGATTAAAAATTGTAGTCTCGCTTTGATTTCTTTGAGGGCTAATTCTCCAATTAATGCTTGTCTTGGGGTTAAATGACAATCATTAATTCTCTGCAAACAATCCCGAATGGTAACTCCGGTAAAATCCGTGATCGTATATTGTCCTAAACGTACCGATAAAGCTTCCGGTTTTAATCTTTTTCCGTGACAAACTTCGCAGGTTTGGTTAACAATATATTTCTCTAGTCTTTGTTTAATAACTTCCGAGGTGGTTTCTTGATAATTCCTATCTAAGATATTGATAACTCCCGCAAATTCTCGATAGTAACCGCGACCAGTATCATAACGGTAATCATCTTCAAAATAGATCGGTTCTTTACTCCCATAGAGAATGATATCTTGCTGGGTTTTTGTTAGTTTCTGCCAAGGGGTTTGAATTTCAAAACCTAAAGCTTGCCCTAAACCGTAGAGGAGAGAAAGATAGTAGGAGTTATCCTTATCTGACCAAGGGGCAATAGCCGAATAAACCGGTTGTTTCGGGTCTGGAATGACTAAATCTGCCGAAAATTTTCGTAAACTGCCCAATCCGTGACAGTTGGGACAAGCACCATAGGGAGAATTAAAAGAGAATAAACGGGGGGATAATTCCTCCATAACTGCCCCGTGTTCAGGACAGGCAAATTTCTCGGAAAAGACAATTTCTTTGGTAACTTCGGGATTATCTTCGTTATTCTCATCGAGAATTTCCACAATCGCTACACCATCGGAATGCTTTAAACAAGTGGTTAAAGAATCTACTAATCTTTCCTGTAAACCCTCTTTTTTGATCAGGCGATCGATAACAATTTCAAGATCATGAAGATGTTTTTTATCTAACTCGATGCCCTCGGATAATTCTACTACCTTGCCGTCAATCCGCACCCGGGCAAAGCCTTGGGAGGCCAAACTAGAGATTAATTGCTTATGAGTGCCTTTTTTGCCGCGAATTACCGGGGCTAAGATTTGAAAACGGGTTTTCTCGGCTAATTCCATCACTCGATCGCACATTTGATCGATGGTTTGGGGGGCAATATTGCGATCGCAATGGGGACAATGGGGTTCACCGGCACGACCGAACAATAAACGCAAGTAATCGTAAATTTCCGTTACAGTTCCCACACTAGAACGGGGATTGTGGGAAGTGGATTTTTGGTCAATGGAAATAGCCGGACTTAAACCCTCGATCGCATCCACATCGGGTTTATCTAATTGTCCTAAAAATTGGCGCGCGTAGGCGCTGAGGGACTCCACATAGCGGCGCTGTCCCTCCGCAAAAATAGTGTCGAAAGCGAGGGAAGATTTGCCCGATCCCGAAACTCCCGTAAAAACAATCAACTGATTGCGGGGTAATTCGAGATCAACATTTTTGAGATTGTGTTGTCGGGCGCCACGGATACGGATCGAGTCAGTTTGAGCCATCGGACGGTGCCAAGTAGTCCTTAATAATAATAGCTTTGACGAATGGGTTTCAGCTACTAAGTAGGTAGGTGTTAAAAATTGTCAGATACCCCCTTATTAAGGGGGAATTAAGGGGGGATCGAAGGCAAAATCCATCTTCTATTTAATTAAAACCACTTACTTAGAAAACCAGTCTTCTATCATATCAGAAGATTATCGGGGTTAAACCGCCCGTTCGAGAAACTCGCGCATATCTCGATCGGCCGCAGGACAACAGCTATGACTCGCTTCTTCTTCTAAATGGGCTAAAACTGGGCAATTAATCCGATAATCTGGTTCTTTTGACCGTTCTAGCCGCAATTCGTACACTTGTTTTTCCAGTTGTTCGATGCGGTCCACCAAAGCGCGAATAGCCACCGCTTCCGAGTCGAGTAAATCACCGTGTTCGAGGGGTTCCACCCGCGTCCCGGCCCGATAGATTAAACGACCGGGGACACCAACAACGGTACAATCGGCGGGAATATCGCGCAGGACCACAGAACCAGCACCGACGCGAACGTTATTACCCAGATAAATATTACCTAAAACCTTGGCCCCAGCGCCGACCACCACATTTTCCCCTAGAGTCGGGTGACGTTTACCGCTTTCTTTCCCCGTCCCTCCTAAAGTAACTCCTTGATAGATGAGGGCATAATCACCGACAATGGCCGTTTCTCCGATGACAACTCCCATGCCATGGTCGATAAAAACACCCTGACCTATTTGGGCGCCGGGGTGAATTTCGATACCAGTCAGAAAACGGGCAAGATGGGAAATTAAACGGGGAATAAAGGGAATCCCGATCTGATATAGCCAATGGGCGAAGCGATGGCACAGTAAAGCCTGTAATCCGGGATAACAAAACATTACCTCTAACCAGTTGCGGGCAGCGGGGTCACGTTCAAAAATGATCTTGAAATCGGCTAGGAGAGTAGATAACACGAGTCTTGATTCCATATTGATCGAGCTTATACTAAACCATGTTATCACTCTGGTAAATGAGCCGTTCAACTAAAAAGCGATCGAGGAACCCCTTCTTCTAGATCGCTTTTACTGTCCTTGGCCAAATTTTGAAGATATCCTTAATTTCTCTCTTGTTTAATCTTCCTTTAACTTGGATCTGAAAAAATGCGATTGTTTAGCCTTTTTTTGCAGGTTTTCAGCTAAAAATATGATTCATGCTATCTATCGTCACCATGGGAAATTTTTATTAACCTTGCTGTCAATTGCTGGCAGTATCAACATTGTTACCGAATCGGCCTCAGCTTTAAATATCACCCGATTGAGCAGCCTTGGCAATAGTACAACTGCTGCTAATAACTTTGGGGCTGAAATTCCCACCTACGACCCCGCTAGTCGCAGATTATTCGTGACCGGTCCCAATAATCGTCTAGATATTGCCGATATCAGCAATCCCGCTAGTCCAATTCGCTTACCCTCGCTCGATCTTAGCTCCTACGGTGCAGGGGTTAACAGCGTTGCCATCAAAAATGGTATTGTGGCCGTGGCCATGGAAGCTAGTACGATTACCAATAACGGCAGTGTGGTCTTTTTCGATACTAATGGTGTCTTTCAGAGTCAGGTTACTGTGGGTGCTTTACCCGATATGTTAACCTTTACTCCTGACGGTAATCGGGTTTTAGTGGCTAACGAAGGGGAAGCGAGAGGCGCGATCAATCCCGATGGTTCCGTTAGTATTATTGACTTAAGTGCTGGTGTTCTCAATCCCACGGTTAACACTGCCACCTTTACCAGTTTTAATGGTCAAGAGAACGCTTTAAGAAATCAGGGAGTTCGGATTTTTCCCGGTCAAACGGTTTCCCAAGATGTGGAACCAGAATACATCACCGTTTCCGAGGATGGAACCTCTGCATGGGTGTCTCTACAGGAAAATAACGCTATTGCGATAGTCGATATTGCTAACGCTCAAGTCACCAGTATTTTACCCCTAGGAGCTAAGGATTTTAACGCACCGGGTAATGGTTTGGATCCTAGCGATCGAGATGGGGTAGTATTTGGAGGAGCGGCTAATTCCCCAGCAGTGAGAATTAATAATTGGCCGGTTTTTGGCTTATATCAACCGGATACGATTGCTACCGTTACCATCGCCGGACAAACCTATTTAATTACTGCCAATGAAGGGGATACTAGAGATGAGGCTAGACGAGTTTCTACTCTAACTTTAGACCCCAATGTTTTCCCTAATGCGGCAGACTTGCAATTAGCCCGAAATCTCGGCCGTTTGGATGTTTCCACCATCGATGGACTTAATGCCCAAGGTCAATATAGCCAACTTTTTGCCTATGGTGGTCGTTCTTTTTCGATTTGGAATGTAACTAATGGACTGTCCCAAGTCTTCGATAGCGGCGATGATTTTGAACAAATTTTAGCGACTTTTTCGACAACTCCCCTAACTGCTAGTATTTTTAATTCCGATGGTACTCCTAGTAGTTTCGATAGTCGTAGCGATAACCGCGGCCCAGAACCAGAAGGTTTAGCCGTGGGAACCGTGGGCAATCGTCTCTATAGTTTTGTGGGAATAGAAAGGGCTGGCGGTTTCATGGTTTATGATATCACCAACCCTAGTAATCCTTTCTTTGTTAATTATATCAACGATTGGCAATTAGGCGATATCTCCCCCGAAGGATTATTATTTATTCCCGCTGCCGATAGTCCCAATGGTACTCCCTTGTTAATTGTTGCCAATGAAGTGAGTCGTAATGTGGCAATTTATTCCGTGAAACCTGTCCCAGAACCTAGCGCAGTTTTAGGATTAGTAACCCTCGGATTAGCTGGTTATAGTTTGAAAAAAAGAGGGAATTGCTAATCACATCCCGTAAAATGGTAGCGCCTCCGACCAATGGGGGCGTTTTCCCGTTTGCCAATCCAAATAAGCTAAATCGAGGATATCGGGGGCATTTATGCCTAAATAACTGGGGGTGGCTAATCTTTGATAGGAAATAGTTGAGTTTTCTAAAGTCTGCTGCCATTGTTCGGGAGTCATCAGGCTATCAGCTAAATAAACCCGATTACCCCCATAGATGCCCACATACAATTGTCCCCTAGTGGCGGGCATTTCTAGGGCTAGATAGGTATCGGGAGGGTAAAAATGCCGTTGTGACCAAGCAAAGGCCGCTAAACTGGAGACGGCAAAAATCGGTAGCTGTAATTGTTGTGCTAGGGTTCTACCGGTGACTAGACCGATGCGGGTACTGGTAAAGCTACCCGGCCCCTTAGCGGTGGCTAGAAAGGCTAAATCTGCCCATTTTTGCGGGGCCAGGAACTGTTTTAGATAGGGGTGGAATAGGTTTGATAAGTCCCTGTCTAAGTCCCAAGTTTGTTGACGACTATCATCGCTGAAATTAGAGAGGGCCAGTCCTAGTTGGGGACTGCTGGTATGCAAGGCTAATCCATAGACAGGGGAAGACAAGTCAATCTTTATCAGTAAGTTTTTATGGGTCGCCTGGGATTCGAACCCAAGACCAATCGGTTAAAAGCCGAGTGCTCTACCGCTGAGCTAGCGACCCGTTTCGTGTTCTGCACACGATTTATTAATATAACATCTTATCGGGGCTAAGTCAAGGGGAAATTTAAATTTGATTGACTCGCATTTCCACGATCGCCTCACGGCTACTCTGGGGTTCTAAGTAGGTCAAATGTTCGCCTGTGTTGAGGGCGTTGCGGGGAGCGCTCCAGGGTTCGAGACAGATATAATTTTTATCTTTCAGAGTCCAAAAAACTATAGTTGTATAGAGATCGTCGTAACCGAGGATAATTTGACGTTGATGATAGGAATCACTAAAACTACTTTGATGGCGAGTAATTTGCGGAAAAGCGGCATCAATTTCTTCGAGATTAAAGTCAAAGTGGCCGGAGTAGGAATGGAGGGTTTTGCTGCGTTGGTCGAGGTATTGGGAGGAGGGAATATCAAAGGATAATCGGGTTTTATCGGTGACTTGAAAATAGGGATGGAACCCGATAGAAAAGGGCATTTTTTCGGGGGAAAGATTAATTACTTTTTGGTGAATTTTGAGGCTGTTTCCTTGCAGTTGATAGGTAAAAATTAATTGAAAATCAAAGGGATAGACTTGACGAGTGGCTTCATTACTGTTTAATTCTAGGGTTAAACTAGCGGCGTTTTCGCTGCTTTGTTTGCTCACTTGCCAGGGTAAATCACGAGCAAATCCGTGTTGTTTAAGGGTATAGTTTCGGCCTTGGTGTTGATAGGTATTATCGGGTAAGTTGCCACATATCGGGAATAAAATCGGGACTCCTCCGCGGACGCTGAGGTTAGGATATTTAAATCTTTCTGTGTCCAGATATAAAATATCTTCTCCGCAAATTTGCCAACGGGTGATGATTCCTCCCCTAGCGGGAACCACTTCCAGATAAGCGTCAGCCTCTTCATCCTTGAGACAATAGGTAAGATATTGATTTTGGTTTTGAGTGATAGTAAAGGTCATATCAGTTATCAGTTATCAGTTATCAGTTATCAGTTATCAGTTATCAGTTATCGGTACAGCTGACTAAAAAGCTGATTGCTAACATAGAACGTAGGTTGGGTTGAAGCATGAAACCCAACGCCCGATCATGTTACGCTACCACTAACCCATCCTAACAAATAATTGTGCCTCCCTACTTAGCTTAACCAATGAGGTTTTAGATTCGTCCCTTGTGAATAAGCTGGGATAGCCTAGCTTGAGATGAAAATTTGAGCAAGAAAATAGGCAATGGCGGCGCTACCAATCGGTACAGTGAGATTATCTATACCTAGTTTCGAGAAAGTTTCTAAAATAGTAGCTCCGATCGCTGTTAATAAAGATACTAAAATAATTGGCGGATTAATGCCATTAATAAAAGATAAAATAATCAAGCTGACTAAAAAGCTGATTCCCAACATAGTCAGGGAACCTTCCAGACTTTTGCCACTGCCGAAAATTTTGTAGGGATGTTGACCGAAATTTTGTCCGACTAGGGCCGCTAATCCGTCTCCCAAAGCCATAATTAAAATACCGATTGCCGCGTATTCGGGGTGAGAAATTGGCCAAAAATAAGCCACGAGAACACCTATACTAACAGCATAAAAAAAAGTTCCCCAACTGCGGCGACCAACACTATTAAGACTGGGTAAAATGGGAAAAAAATAGGATAGGATAGCAATAATTGCCGCTAGGATAGCGGCGCTTATTCCCACCCAAGCGGGGATATTTAACCACCAGGCAAAAAGGATGACGTTTCCTGTGCCAATGTGGACAACTTTGCGGGTAATTTCGCCATCGGTACTGAAAAGACTTTTTAATTTTTCAGCGATCAGAATCAGAACAGCTAAGTAACAGGCGACTAAACCGATCGAAAATAGGAGAGAGTGGTATAGTTCCACGTGGCAAAAGCGAAAATTGACTATCTATTAGTTTAGGCGATCGAGGTGACATTGTTGACATCCTCACCGCCGTAAACGGACGGTGATTCCCAAACCTCACGATTTAGGTTTCTGCTTCTTTCCCTTGCGGGGTTCCGCACCTGCCTTAACAGATTTACTCTGTTCTGGTCTT
>NZ_SFBY01000259.1:0-17078 GCF_007095505.1 Microcystis sp. M_QC_C_20170808_M3Col | reverse complement strand
TCGAAACGAATAGGCTTTTTCCATGTCTCACATTTTAGCATATATTTGGTAAATGCGCTAATATTTAACGGTAAAGCCGTCGTAGAACGACGGGGTTTCAGACCCAAAATTTTCGATGATCCTCAATCAAACCAAGAATTCCGGTGCAAATGTTGAAAACCCTGCACATCAGTTAAATTATATTGTAGGGGCGTGATGGTGATAAAATTCTCGCCAATAGCGCGCACATCCGTAGGCACTTCTGGGGGTAAATGGGTATAGTCCGGTTGTTCGATATCTTCGACTACTTCCCCAATTAACCAGTAATAACTTTTACCCCTAGGATCCAGTCTTTTCTCGAAGGTTTCTTCGTAGCGTCGCAATCCTTGCCTAGTGATTTTCACCCCCTTGATTTCGCCACTACTAACCGGCGGGACGTTAACATTGAGTAAAGTGGGAATAGGAAAAGGGTTAAGGGCAACTTTCCTGACTAAAGTGAGGGCAAAATCGGCGGCCGGTTGGAAATCACAGGCTTTAAAACTAGCCAGACTAAAAGCAATACTGGGAATACCCTCGATTAAGCCCTCCAGGGCTGCGGAAACCGTGCCAGAATAGAGGATATCGGTGCCGAGATTAGACCCGTGGTTAATGCCAGCTAAAACTAAATCGGGACGCTCTTTCAGGACGGCACTAAGGGCAAATTTCACCGAATCGGCGGGAGTTCCCGAGCAGGACCAAGCAATCACATCGGGATGAAAAATTCCTTCCACCTGTTCGGCCCGGATGGGATGGTGTAAGGTTAAGCCATGACCGGTAGCAGAGCGCTCGCCGTCGGGACAAACTACGGTGACTTGATGGCCCGCAGTAGCGAGGGTGTTAGCGAGGGTGCGGACTCCTAGGGCGGAAATGCCGTCATCGTTACTGATCAGTAGTTTTAAAGGGCGATCGCTAGTCATAGGAATTTCTGATCTACTGCATCGGCTAGTGGTATAATATAATAGTATTTTATTGTGGGTACGTAGCTCAGAGGATAGAGCACCAGGTTCCGGTCCTGGGTGTCGGGGGTTCGACTCCCTCCGTACTCGTTCAGACATCAGGAGTCAGTATTCAGGAGACATCTCCAGAAATCAGGCTAGAAGCCTGATCTACTGGGCTAAAATCTTGATTATTGGAGATGTCTATTAGTCCACAGTGCGACGAATTTGCAGACAACACCATTCTTGACGTTTCCACAGGGCAGCCACTGTCCAGCCTTGGGGTTCTAAAATATCTGTAACTGCTTGTGCTTGGGTGACGAGGATGCCGCTTAAAATTCCCCAAGTGGTGGGTTTTGCCAGACGGGTGATTTCGGGCATTAAAGCGATAATTGTCTCGGCTAAAATATTACAAACGATGCCATCGACACCATCGGGAATTAATTCTAATAACTCCTCGACACTACCCTGATTAATAGCTAAATTTTCGGGGTTAATTCGGTTGAGATGGCGATTACTGTGCGTCGCGTTCACCGCCAGCGGATCTGTATCAACAGCATAAACTTTTTTGGCTCCTAATAAAATCGCTCCGATCGCCAGTATGCCAGAACCACAACCGATATCGGCGATAATTTTATTCTCTGGATTGCTACTTAAACGCATTTCTAGGGATTCTAGACATAATTGGGTGGTGGGGTGCGTTCCCGTGCCGAAAGCGGAACCGGGGTCAATTTTAATCACCAATCTCTGGTTATTTTCGGGGGGATTTAACCAAGCAGGACAGATCAAAAAGCGATCGCCGATCTCGCTAATTTGCCAATGTTGTTTCCAACTGCTGGCCCAGTCTTCCTCGTCTATTAACTGCCAATTGGTGACAGGTTCGGGAAACCCTAAAATCAAAGCATCCTGCTTTAACCAGAGGCTTAGTGCCTCTAAATCGGGCAATTGCGCTTTAATTTCTGGTATATAGGCCTTAATCTCTAAAGAGGATTGTTTTTTAGCCGTGGCCGTTCCCGAACAGCCAAAATTTTCCAGTCTCCAGAAAACCGTTTCTTCGAGACTAGGTTCGCACAAAACCGTAATTTCCCACCAACTATTAGACATATATTCAGTTATCAGTGATTAGGGATCAGTTATCAGATTTGAGTTTTCAGTCAACAGTATTAAGTGGCAAGTTCGGAGCTTTCTTTTCACTTATTACTGTTTACTGTTTACTGTTTACTGATAACTGATTTAATCTAGAGTTTTACCGTGTAAGCATCACGGATACCGGGGACTTTAGTAATTTCCGAGAGAAGACCTTCTGGTAAAGGATCATCGAGACTCAGGGCCATAACTGCGTCACCGCGAATAATTTTGCGTCCTACCTGCATACTGGCGATATTGACATTAAAACTGCCTAAAAGTGCGCCAATTTTGCCGATAATACCGGGCATATCTTGGTGAAGGGTGAATAACATATGATTACTCGGTGGCACGTTAATGGGGAACTCATCGAGGTCAGTAATGCGGATTTCTCCCGTACTTAACAGCGCTCCGGTAACGGAATGGGTCCCCATAGAACCATTAGCTTCCAAATGAATCGATCCCGAATAGTCGCGGGTGGAAGCATCCCGGGTTTCGATTACCCGGATACCGCGTTCCTTAGCTTCGATCGCCGCGTTAACATAGTTTACCCGTTCCCGGAGGGCTTGGGAAAGTAAACCCTTAATTGCCGCTACCACCAGAGGTTGACTGTCTTTAGTGGCCAATTCTCCCTGTAAACGGACATTTAACGAGTCACAGCGACCTCCTGCCAACTGACTGACGAGATTCCCCATAGTTTCCGCTAATTGCAGGTAAGGGCGCAGTTTTTCCATAACATCGGGAGTTAGTCCGGGGATATTAACGGCCGAACGCGCTGGCAAACCGAGGAGGACATCGCGAATTTGTTCGGCCACATCAATAGCCACATTAACCTGTGCTTCCGTAGTCGATGCGCCTAGGTGGGGAGTGAGGATGACGTTAGATAATTCTCTTAATCTAGATTCGCCTAAAGGTTCCTGTTCAAATACGTCCAAGGCTGCCCCGGCGATTCTACCGGATTCGAGGGCTTCAATTAAAGCCAACTCGTCGATAATGCCGCCTCTGGAACAGTTAATGATGCGGACTGTGGGTTTCATCTTAGCGATGGTTTCCCGACCGATGAGATGCTGGGTTTCGGGAGTTTTCGGGACGTGGAGGGTGATAAAATCGGACTCGGCAAAGAGTAGTTCCAGATCCACCAGGGTGCAACCGAGTTGATCGGCGCGTTCTTTGGAAATAAAGGGATCGTAGGCGAGAATTTTCATGCCTAGGGATCTGGCAACGGCGGCGACGTGGGAGCCAATTTTACCTAAACCAACGACTCCTAGGTTCTTTTTATAAACTTCTGTGCCGATAAAGCGATTTCTTTCCCATTTATTCGCTTTTACCGACTGATTGGCATCAGGAATATGACGGGAGAGGGATAACATCATGGCCAAGGCGTGTTCGGCAGCGGCGATCGTGTTACCTTCGGGAGAGTTAACGACAATAATACCCTGACGAGTGGCCGCGGGAACATCGATATTATCGACTCCTACCCCTGCGCGGCCGATAATTTGCAGTTTGCTGCCCGCTTCGACGATTTCTTTGGTGACGCGGGTACTGGAACGGAGCATCAGTGCGTCGTATTCGGGGATAATTTGAATGATTTCCCCGGCGGATAGTCCTGTTTTCACGTCCACTTGGGCAACCTGTGACAGAATTTCTACTCCTACCGGATCGATCGAATCGGATACCAGAACTTTGGCCATAATCTTTATAACGTGCTTTTTTCAGTCTACGGGCAAATGCTAGACCAATATTCGGGTCTAGCCGCAATAGCCCATTCTAGAAGCAAAGGGTGCAGTCTATGGCAAAATTAGCGAAAAGATTTTAGGTTGTCCTTCTCATTGTCGTCCATGGTGTTGATTTCAGCCTCTTGTCTTTGTCATACTAAATCCTGTTTAAAAAGTATAGGAGAGAAGGGATGGGGGATGGGGGATAGGGGATGGGGGATAGGGGATAGGGGATAGGGGGGAAACAATCCATAAATGGGTTTTTAAAGTTAGATCGGCAGTTAATCACAGGATTAAAAACGGATTTAGTGTCACTGAGATATTGCTAATTTAATCACGGTGGCGATCGAGTTTTGCGCTTCTTTTTCTAAAGCTTTTTCTAGGGCTGCCATTGCTTCTGTTTGACAATTTCTATGATGTTTAAATAGTAGAGAAAAAGCCAAAAACCTCCGTTATACTTAACGGAGGCTGGTTAATTAATTAACAATTTTCGGCTACAATTTCGCCCCACATTCAGGACAGAATTTATTATTCCAACTGTTAACCGCGCCACAACTGGGACAATCGAGCATTTCACAACCCTTGGTGACAATTTTCGGTAAACCAATCATACGGGCATTACTTTGGCCGGGGGCGACCATGGGATAACAATTTTCGTCTTTAGTCACGATCGCATTGACCAAAACTGGACCATCATGGGCCAACATTTCGGCAATTTTTGCGGCTAATTCCTCTCGATGGCGAATAGTAATGCCTTTAATGCCGTAAGCTTGGGCTAACAGTTCCACATCTGGCATTCCCACTTCCATATTGGAATTAGAATAACGTTGCCCATAGAAAGCTTCTTGCCATTGACGTACCATACCCTGCCAACCATTATTAATAATAATCGTCTTGGCATGAATATTAAATTGACTTAGGGTGCCTAATTCCTGTAGATTCATTTGGAAACTGGAATCACCACTAATACAAATGACCTCCTCATCGGGAATGGCCACCTTGGCCCCCATAGCAGCGGGTAAACCAAAACCCATCGTCCCCAATCCCGCGCTAGAAATCCAACGTCGGGGTCCATTTTTGAGGAATTGGGCCGCCCACATCTGATGCTGGCCCACATCGGTGGTATAGTAGGCGTGGGGTGCTTGACGACCCACCTCAACGATCACTTCTTGGGGGGAAAGTCTGCCTTCCGGTCGAGGTACTTGCAGGGGATAATCTTGTCGCCAGCGATCAATCTTGGCTAACCAAGCTTGGGTGCGATCGGAATTAGTGGGATAATCAAATTCTCTGGCTTTTTGGAGTATTTGTTCTAAAACTACCCGCACATCCCCGACAATCGGCACGTCAGGGGCGCGATTTTTGCCCACTTCGGCGGGGTCTATATCCACATGGATTACCTTAGCTTTCGAGGCGAATTCGTCCAATTTCCCGGTTACTCGGTCATCAAAACGAGCGCCGACGGCAATTAATAAATCACACTCGGTCACGGCAAAATTAGCGTAGGCAGTGCCGTGCATTCCTAACATTCCCACCGAGAGGGGATGATGTTCATCAAAAGCACCGATCCCCATTAACGTGGTGGTGACGGGTAACTGAAAACGCTCGGCAAACTCGGCAATTTGGGCGTGGGCATTCGCTGCGATCGCACCGCCACCAACGTACAGTAAAGGTTTTTCGGCGGTTTCCAAGAGGTGTAAAGCGGCCTCGATTTGACGGCGATTGCCCTTAACCGTGGGACGATAACCGGTTAGTTTCACATCTCCCGGTTCGACGGGGATATAATCGCATGGTTCTAAACCGACATCTTTGGGAATATCGACTAAAACCGGTCCCGGTCGTCCTGTACTGGCGATATGGAAGGCTTCAGCGACGATTCTCGCTACTTCGCGGGCATTTCTCGCCACATAGGAATGTTTAACAATCGGGAGAGTAATACCATAGATATCGGTTTCTTGGAAAGCATCGGAACCGATGGCCGCCCTACTCACCTGACCGGTGATAATCACCATCGGGATGGAGTCCATGTGTGCGTTAGCGATGCCTGTCACCAAATTGGTCGCCCCGGGGCCGGAAGTGCCGAAACAGACTCCCACTTTGCCGGTGGCCCTAGCGTAGGCATCGGCGGCATGGGCGGCCGCTTGTTCGTGGCGCACTAAAATATGTTGTAATTCTCCCCGTTCTTCAAAGCGGTAGAGTTCGTCATAGATGGGTAGGATCGCACCGCCGGGATAACCGAAGATGTGCTTAACACCATGACGTTTGAGACTGTCCATCAAGGCATAAGCACCAGAACAACGCTGGGGAACCGTTGTTAAAGAGTCATTGGGCTTGGGAAGTGATGAAACCACAGGGCAAACCGTCCAATTTCTAACTAGAGGGATAATTGCAATTCTGTTGCCTAGTATGCAACTGGAAAAATAGCAAAATTGATAACCTTATACTTTTAGTGTATTCCATCTCACCTTTTTGGCCGCAGTTTTTTTTCTTTTTGCATCTTACCCATGCAATATCTGGGGAAGTGGGGAAGTGGGGAAGTGGGGAAGTGGGGAAGTGGGGAAGTGGGAAGTGGGGAAGTGGGGTGGTGGGGAAGTGGGGTGGTGGGGAAGTGGGAAGTGGGGTGATGGGGAAGTGGGGAAGTGGGGTGATGGGGAAGTGGGGAAGTGGGAAGTGGGGTGGTGGGGAAGTGGGGTGGTGGGGAAGTGGGGTGGTGGGGAAGTGGGAAGTGGGGAAGTGGGGAAGTGGGGATAAGATGATAAATATTGGTGATTTCACCTGATCTTGACTTAGCCCGGTAGTTTTATGAATAGTCTTTTGATTACGGCTACGGATACCGATGCGGGTAAAACCGTTGTCACCACTGCTTTAGTGGCTTATTGGCAAAAATACTATCCATCGAAGGCCCTGGGGCTGATGAAATTAATGCAAACGGGTCAAGGCGATCGAGAATGGTATGAGGGTTTATTTCAGGGTCAATTAGAAATGATCACACCGCTGCAATATCAAGCACCCTTAGCGCCTCCTGTGGCTGCTGATTTGGAAGGTCGAGATATTCCTTTAGGGACGGTGTGGCAAGCTCTGCTGAACCTACAAAAAAGCCAAGATTTGGTTTTAATTGAGGGTTTAGGGGGTTTAGGTTGTCCTGTCACCCACGAGCTAACTGTGGCGGATTTAGCGGCTCAATGGCGGTTAAAAACTCTTTTAGTGGTGCCGGTGAAATTGGGAGCGATTTCCCAAACGGTGGCTAATATTGCCCTAGCAGAGCAGAAAAAGGTGAATTTGGGCGGAATTATCCTTAATTGTCTCGAACCGCGCACTGAGACGGAAATAGAGCAGTTAACACCGATCGATTTAATTCAATCCTTGACTAATTGTCCAGTTTTAGGCGTTTTTCCCTTTATCGAAGATCGTCGGGATTTGGATAAATTGGCCTCGGTGGTAGCTAGTTGGCCAGAAATTAAGCTGTCAAGCATTTAAATTGCTTGGGACAGACGAGGCAAAAGGCAAAAGGCAAGAGGCAAAACGGAGGATAAATTAGGGTAAGTCCAGATATTCTTGTTCTGTTAGTGCAAATTCTGGATCAATGATTTTTACCTCATTATATGTCAGTTGATAGAGTTTGTAAACTAAGTGATCAATCTGCTTTTCTAATTCGCTTGTATCAGCAGTAGGATCGTCTTTTTTAGCGGCGAGAATTTTGTTGACAAGTGCAGTGATGTCGATATATTCGTGCTTATATTTAGGAACTGGAAAAGTTGATAGAGTTTTAGTATTTATTTTTGGAAAAGCAGTTCTGTCTAAATTTACATTTTGAGACTTTAGCACAGATGCACAAAGCTTAGAACAAATAATTGCTAAATAAAATTTAACATTTAGCGTGTTATTTTTGGGCTTTAATGTAATAACATCTGTGTTACAGATTATCGTATCATCTACACAAGTTGCATCTAATGTTTTTCTTGAAAAAATTCTTTGAATTAATATTCTTTCACCTTCAAATATTGAAATCGAGCGTGGTGCGGCTAAATTTTCTCCATACTTTACATAGTAGCTATCAGTTTTAAGTCTGTATCTTTGGATATCCCTAGCTCGTAATAATTGAATATAACTATTATCTATTTTTAATTCAGATTCATAAATTCTATTTTTAGCATCATTTTTAGTTTGAGGAGGATTTCCTTTTCCTATCTCATATAACTTTGCTCCGAATTTCAAATCAAATAAAGAACCTATTTGAGTTTCTGCATTAATTTTAATTTTATCGTTGAATGATATAGTTAATTCTTCATCTAAAGCTGAAACAGTAATCTTTTGGTCATAGCTCCAATGAGAAAGCATAACTGCTTCCAATCTTTCATTAATTGTAGAGATATTACGATCAATACTACAAATATGTATCTCATCATTATTTGGTTCTTTTTTTGAAAACAAAAGTAATGTTTCAACTACTGCACTTTCAAAAATATTATATACATTTACTATATTGGTTGTTCGATTTTCTTCAAACAAGAATTTTCTCAATTTTTTGTCATATTTAGTTGTTAACCAATAATTTGGAATTATTAAGCCAAGAAAACCTTTCTGGTTCAATATTTTTATGCCTAACTCAGTAAATATCCCAAAGGTATTAATTTGATATTCTGTAGTCTTGTAATGTTCATAATATAAAGCTTTCTCTTTTTCATCTAGATTTTTTGACGGTACATAAGGAGGATTCCCAATCACCACATCAAAACCGACAAAATCCCCATCATCATTTAACACTTCGGGAAACTCAAACCGCCATTCTAAAGCATTCTCATATAGCCTACCGCTTTCAATATCTGCAATTTCAGCAGTTAGCTTGTCAATCTCATTATTTAACTTAGTAACTTTTTTCTCCCGCGCTTTTTGCTCCGTCTTAGTCTCCTCAAATAATAAACCCTGATTTTCCAGATTATAAAGCTCCCCTTGTAATTGACGTAACTTCACCTTCTTAGGATCACCAATTAATAAATTAGCACTAAACCCAGCTTTAATCTTAGCAATCAGCGTTTCCATCTGCCGCTTTTGTCCCTTAGTTTCTGCATTGCGATAAGTCTGTACCGCATTGCGATATTCCTCAATACTAAACTTCTGCTTCTGTAAAACCTGTTTAACATCCACATCCAAAGCAAAGCGACTAATCAAAGAATTACCACACTTGATATTAATATCAATATTTGGCAAAGTTTCCAAATTGCCATCTTCTCGATAATAAGCATTCTTTAAAAGCTCAATCCATAACCGCAAGTGACAAATCGTCACGGAATTAGGGTTAATATCCACCCCAAATAAACACCCCTCGATAATCGTCTGTTTCTCATGAAATAAGGCTTGCTGTACTCGTTGCTTTTCTTGGTTATGGGGATGATAAGCAAATAAATTACCTTCATCATCGTAAACCAGTAACTTATCATTTCGCACCTCTACCCGATAATCTTTTAAGGACTTACCCGAACTATCTAATAAAACCCGTAACTCACTCTTAATCGCAATTATCTCATTTAAAGCCGAAACTAAAAAATGTCCCGAACCCACCGCCGGATCACAAATCTTTAGACTATTAATAATAGTATTCGCCTCTTTTTTATCCTCAATTCGTTCATACAAATCATCTAAAGTTTGACAATTCCAGCCTTTTACTTCATTAAACTTCTGCACGATCGCTCGTCGTATTGTTTCCCGACACATATACATGGTAATAAAACTCGGCGTATAAAAAGAACCATCCTTATAACCATTAATCTTTTCAAAAATCAACCCCAACACCGAAGCATTAATTAACTTTTCGCTATCTTCTTGAGGATTTTCTAACTCATGTCGATCAAATTTATAAGCATCCAAAAACTCAAACAAATAAGCCAAAGAATTCAACTCACCTACTCGCTTATTACCCTGATTATCTTTTAGCACCGTACCTGCAAAAATGGGTAAAGTTCGCTCCCGCAAATTGCCAATGACAATCGTTTGCTGTTCCGTATCCGTTGGCTCAAATAGCGAACTATTTAAATAAGGTACATGAGCAAAAGTCGTTTTAACCTTAGCCTCGCGCTTATTTGTCTCCCTGGCTAACACATCAAAAAACAAACTATCGAGATCATCATAACTGGGAACTTTCGCCAAATTCAGAAAGGCAAAATCTCGATCGCCTTGATGATATTTAATTAACTGCGCTTCCAATAATTTGAGAAACAAAACCCGATTAATCCAATTAATTGATAACCGCAACGCCACATTAAAAAGCCGTTCTTCATCCGTAGTTCCAAACTCTTCAGGATTTTTTAATTGTGCAATTTTATCTAAACTATCCAACCGACTAATCGCATTTTCAATCAGTGAACCATCACAGCGATCGCCTTCTTTGATTCGTCCGATTAACTTTTTCCCTTTATCCTTAACTTCCGTCAAACCAATAATATACAAAAGCTCATTATAAAAAGGCTTATTTAAAGTATTACTGTCATTAACAAAAGGTAACTTAAGTAAATGCTCTGGCGAAAGAATCTTGTAAATATCCAGCAAATCTAAATTTTCCAGTTCTCGCAGATCAAAATGAGTAAACTTAATTTGCTCAATAACTTTAGTGATCGCTGGTTCTGCAATTTGTTGATAGAAAAAATCCGTTTTCGTACTACTCAGTCTCCCTTCTTCAAAATCGCAAAACTGGTTAACTAGAGCCTTATTAGCAAAAAATAACTCCTCAAAAATCTTCCCATCGAAAATAAACCACTCATAAATATTTGTCACGATCAAGTGTTTAATATCAAGATTTTTATCCGTCACCCTTTCGCGGAGAAAATATAAAACTAACTGCTGAAAAGCCTTAGTATTGAGATGATCCAGTCTTGGCATTTCTGCATTTATTGTCCGAGTAGGCTTCTTCGTCTCAAAAATGATTCCCACTGGACTTTTAACATCCTGGTTATTATGAATCACCAGATCAATGCGCTCTTTTGTATTGATAAAATAGCGATCAGTATAATAGGTATTTTTCAAAAAATCTATCAGCAAATTTTTATTAAACTCTTCAGACTTTTTGCTGTCACATTGCTTCAACAAGCGCGTCAAATTAGCTTGAAAAACCTGAATTGTTTCAGTATCAGGCTTAATTTTCAAGTACACCCGATTTAAGGTTTGCTTGAGTTCTCGCTTATTGACGATCATAAAAGTTTACCTCTAGGGAAACTACCGATTAATTTTATTATAAGTAGGGAGGCACAATTATTTGTAGGATGGGTTAGCGCACTTCGTAACATGAGCGGGCGTTGGGTTTCATGCTTCAACCCAACCTTGTATATTGAGAGAAGTGGTAGACCGTCCCAACCTTGGTCAGAAAAGACCGCTTCGTAGCAAGGGTAACCACCATAATCTCCCTGACAAAACTCGAACAGTCGCCGGGGTCGTGGCGAAAACAATCAAGCGATGCAAACGCAAATCTTAGCGGTTGAGTCGGAAGATTCCCGTCAATTGATAGTCGCTACACTATACTCGTTGTCAAACAGCCAAGTTATGGTTCACAATTATGCTATTTTATGGGTAAATTCACAAAGTGTCACAACCGCTAGTGAAACTTGATCAATCTTTTTCTAACATAAAAGAAAGAGAAATAAAAAAGATGTGATTGAGATGTTTTTAAGCTATCTAGGATTTATCGGATTTTGTGTGATTTTTGGAGCCTTAGTCTTACTAGCTTTTGGGGTTTTACGATGGTTGCAAATCCCGTCAGGAAATTTAATCGATTGGTTGATTGGGATCGCCAGTTTTTGGTGGTTGTTAGTGATTGTGACTGTTCCTTGGAACATTTATTTTGATGCCCAGGAAGTCATCGCAGAAGCAGCAATTTCTCAAGAAAAAAATATTCCCGTAGATCGGAAACAAGTTGATTATGTTAAGACAGTAGCGCGTTGGTCAATTCGGCTCGCAATCGCCTTACATTTGCTGTCAGGAATTGGACTTTATACCTTAGCATCAACGGGAATTAGTGCAGTAGGATATGTGAGTTCCGGTGCAACTTTATTATTGACAGCTTTACGTCCGGCAATTCGGGCTTATCAATATTTAGCCGTGCGTTTGTCAATGATTCGACAACAGATTAAGTATCCCAGAGAGGATGTAGTAGAGTTGCGCGATTGCGTCTCTAATTTAGATGCTAATGTGGCAATAATCAGGGAAAAACTGGATACAGAAAATTCCAACTCTTGGGTAGCTATACAGCAACAAGAAGTCAAAATAACTCGCCAAGAATTAGCCCGTCTGAAAGCCTTACTAGAACAATTACAGGCTAAAAATCAGGTTGAACATGAAGCCTTATCTCAGGAAGCACAAAATGCGATCGCACAACTGACAGAAGACAGTCAATTTCTCAATCATGTACGAGAGATTATTCGTTTTTTCAAGACAGCTTAGATGAGATTAATTTCTTAAGAAATGTAACCTTACTTTTGTCCGACTACTTATGTCATTTCAAGAGAATCGAATCATCCCAATAGAAATCGTCAATCCCAACTCGCCAGCCGAACTTTTACTAGCTCTCAATCAATGGTTAGAATTAGAGTTGATTGCCGACAGAAGACTAGAATTAGCAATAAATGCGAGAGAAAATTCAGTTCAAGAAACCCTCGCTCTGACAATAACCACCAGCGTCCCTATATCTAACTTTTTAGAAGGTTTGGGGCAATGGCAGCAGCGAGGCTGGCTGACTGCTTCTCAAATCCGGGTTGTGATAAGAGTGAGAGCTTCCCATCCCTCTCTACTACAAGGTTTAGAACAATGGCTCCAATTAGGATTAGTTGAGGAGTCTCAAGTCAAGCAACTGTGTCGGGAAAACCTCTCCTGTGTCATGCCTATACTGACAACTGCCCCTACCAGAGAGCCGCTGCCAGACCCCATCTCCTCCCAGCAGACTCCCCCACCCGCGCTACCTTCTCGACGGCCAGAAGCTCCCCGTAGAATCCCGCCACAGCCGCCAACATCTCCTCGACGGCAGGAAACTCCCAGCCAGTTTGGACAAATGTTACAGTCTTTGATGGCAGAATTGAGCGTCCTCTGGCTGCTGCTGTTGGGGGTCTTCATGGTGGTCATCTCCTCTGGTGTCCTCGCCGCCAACTTTTGGGAAAAATTCTCAACCGCCGGACAGTATGGGGTTTTGTGGCTTTATACTTTAGCTTTTTGGGGAGCCAGTTTTTGGAGTAGCCAACAGCCGGGCCTGCGCCTGACCAGTCAAGCTTTGCGCCTGGTTACCCTGTTGCTAGTGCCGATGAATTTTCTGGCCATGGATAGCTTGGGCTTGTGGCGCAACCCTCTAGACTGGTTGATTGTGGTAGTGGCTGCCCTTTCCCTTACCGCCGTGACAGTTCAACTATTCCGGGGGAGGTACGGGGGAACTGGTCCGGCAGGATTTTCTCAAAGTCTGCCGAATCACTTGGGATTGAGCTATCTGCATTGGGGATGGGCAATTGGGGGTTTTCCCTTGCTGGCAACTTACTTGGGCGTGGTGGGAACAACTTTGATCTCCCTTTCCCGTGTTCCTGAAGGGGCTAGACAAGAAGCAGCATCAAGGAGAGAAAGATTAGCCCCTTTTAGCTTAAATGAGGCAATTGTCGTCTATGGGCTAGTTATCCTGCTGGTGCGGGCAATTTTTATCGCTCAGGTGGAGATTAGCCAATTGGGGCTGGCTGTGGGGATTTGCGGCTGGTTAGCCAGTTGGCAGACCAGACAATCTGTTTCCTTGTGGCAGCGTATCGGCGGTAGCTTGCTGCTGCTAGGTTGGTTACTGTCGGTGGGTGAAACACCCTGGCAAGCCCTAGCAGTGAGTGGTTTATCACTCCTGTTTTTTGCCCGACGCATCGGTTACTCCTGGCGGAAGTTCGACTTGGCAGCAGCCTTGCTGATTGGGTTGCAGGGGTTGTGGCTGGCTTGGCGCTTGCTTCCAGATACTTTTAGACAAGCGGCAATCGCCTTGGGGACTGGTTTAACTGGCGCTGAAGCTACCCCTTGGGCGTTACTAAGCTTAGTGCTCTTTCCTTACCTAGTCTTAATCCTATTCCTGAGAGATTGGTTCTCCCAATTGGGCAAGCGGGAATTAGCCTCTTTTACCGGCTCGATAGCCTTGTTGTGGGGAACAACCTTGACCTTTTGCTCCTTAGTCAATCCTGCCTTGAGGACGCTCAACTTGGCAGCTTCAACCCTGGCGTTAGTAATTTTCAGCCAACGGCAAGTCAAACTAGCTTCCCTTCAAGAGATTTCCCGCCGTTTTCTCTCCCTGGCCTATCTCACTCACCTAGCTGGCTTGCTCACCCTAATTTTGGCGATTGACTGGGGATGGCCAAGGCTGAGTTGGGCAGTTTGGGGCGTGATTTTAATCATGCTGGCGGTGCTGGAATTGGCATTCAGCGTGAAACAGCCCTTTCCTCCTACTTCCTTGCTCCATCTCCTACACCACACAACTTGGCAGCTGGGACTAATCTTGGCTGGGCTATCCTATGGCTTGTTTGTCCTCAATCAGGTGGCAGTTTTCGCCCAGTTGACCTCTGTGTTGGAGCGCCCGCTTATGGGGCTAGAGTGGGGCTTAGTCTGGGGTTTGGCTCCCCTGGCCCTGACTGGGGTGGGAACTTGGAATCTGGCTCGGCGGGAAGTTGCCAGTTGGTTGAGTATAGAAGCTTTAGCCCTGTGGCAGTGGCTTATCTTAACAGCCCTCCTCTCCCAAGGGTTGGAACCAGGAATTGCCTCAATTAGCTTAGGGATAGCTACAGGATTGATGTTCGTCAATAGCCGTAACTTAGAGCAGGTAGCAGCAGCAGCGATTACCGTAGGTTTTGGCTTGAGTTGGCTGGCACTGTGTTTGTGGGATGGCAGTTTTGGTTGGGCATTGCGGCAAGAAGCAAGCTGGCTGTTGGCAGGGGTAATTACTGCGACAAGCTTGTGGATTCTCCGCCAATGCTTAAGGGCATTACCGAATAATTTGGCGAGAATTTATGCCCAGGTTAGCGATGGTTGGGCAACTTGCCTCTCGCTCCTGATGTTATTGGCGCTTTCTGGCAATGTCTTTAATTCTCCAGACGGTAAAGAAGCGATCGCCACTTGGCTGCTGATGGGGGCGACAGCTTATCGCAGTTGGCAACCCTCGCGCCAACCTAACCTAGTCATTTGGTTGAGCATCTCAGTCCTGCTAGTTGCCCAAATTCCCACCTGGGTAGGGGAAGAAACTCGTCTCGTCACCTTGGCGATCGCCACTGGGTTGATGTTCTTTCAGACTCATCGCCTACAAAAATTAGCAGCGGCTGCCATCACGGTCGGCTTGTCCTTGGGGTTGAGTGCTACCTTACTAGAGAGATTGTCTGTCTCTGGATTAGCTTGGCTGTTGGCGGGGGCAATCGCCCTTATCCCCCTCTGGCTGTTGCGCGATTGGTTGAGCCAGCGGACTTCTGCACTTGCTCTCCTCTATGCCCGCGCCTGCGATGGCTGGGCAATCACCCTCTGTAGTCTGGAGTTAGTCGCCCTGACTCTCCATTCTCTAGCCGTTTACTGGGATTGGATGGCTGCCTCGAGCCTCTCTGTCCTAGCGGCTGCCCTGACTTTAGGGGCGATCGCCTATCGAAGCTACCTCGATCCGAGTAACTGGGGCATCTACGGGGTAGGCTGGAGCTTGGAACTGTTCACCATCGAAGTTCTCAACCTAACTAAGCAGTCTTTAATTGCCCTGGCGATCGCCAATATTCTCTTGGGATTGCTTACCCAACTGTTGGGAGATTGGTGGCACAGATATCACAGGCGGGAAATGCTCAATAGCTGGAATATCCTACCCTTGCTCTATGGGGCATTAGGAGCCGCTCTGCGTTGGGGATTTTTCAGTAGTTGGACTGGCTTGAGTTCTTTGGGACTGGTACTGATTGCCATCGGAGTTGGGCGGCGCTCCTCGGACGGGAAGCCCTTGTTGTACCTGGGAATTGGCGGGATCTCCATCTCGGCCTACGAGCTATTGTTTTATCAAATTGCCGACCTGTCCCAAGGCGATCAATTTTTGGCAATGGCAGCCCTGGCCGCCAGCTTGGTTTACGGCTATCGGTTGCTCTCTCCCTGGTTGGCTGGCTACTTGCATCTGACGGGTTCAGAATTGAAGTTGGTTGCCCACCTGCACTGGGCTTTGGGCAGTTGCCTGTTACTAGGGGCTTTATTCTATCCCGTTGCAGTCAATCAACTGTTGGGATTGGCAACCGGTATCTTTTTGACTCGTTATGCTATCTGGCAAGGGCGCAACCATCCTGACCAGGCGATCGCTGAAATATGGGTCTATCTGGGTATTCTAGAAGCCACTGGGATTGGGGTTTATGCTGTCAATACTATTCCTCCGATGGAATTCTTCTCTCAATACCTAGTTTCTTGGTTGGGAGTAATCGCCTCTGGGGTGGCTGTTTTCACCTATCTGCTCCCTTGGCGGCTTTGGGGCTGGCCGCCTCGTCCTTGGCAATTCCTCGCTCTTGTTCTTCCCGGACTCGCCCTTGGGGGCAGTTTAGACAAGCTCAATCCCCTAAGTTTGCTGGTGGTGGCTGGATTCTATGCTTGGCTGGCTTGGCTGCGGCAGCAACCCCGGTGGCGCTATCTTACCCTCTTGTTAGTGAATTGGGCGATCGCCCTTTGGCTGGCGGCTTTCTCTCTGGCAACTCCCTTCGCCTACAGCAGTCTTGTCGGACTGTCTCTCCTCTGTCTTGTCTGGATAGAACCTACCTGTCAGGGGAGGCAAGGCAAATCCTTGCGCCACCCGCTTCGCCTCTTGGGAACAGGCATTATTGCTAGTGCGGCTCTCTGGTTTCATCATCAGACGGGAATCCTGCCTGGCATCCTCAGTTTAGTGGCAATTTTTGCCGGATTAGCCTTACGAATTCGCGCCTTCCTCTATCTTGGCACTTTTACTTTTGTGGCTAATGCTTTCTATCAGTTGGTAATTTTGATTTCCCTTTATCCCCTGCTTAAATGGATTATCGGATTGCTGGTGGGAGTTAGCTTGCTCTCAATTGCTGGCAATTTTGAAACTCGCCGTACTCAATTAACTAGCTTGCTGCAAAATTGGCTCAGAGACTTACAGGAGTGGGAGTAATGCTTGATCCTTTGATAATGTCCTCTATGTAGGGTCTGCTGAAAAAGTTTTTCGGTGGGGGTTGGGGGTTGGGGGTTGGGGGTTGGGGGTTGGGGTGTGGGGTTTTACCCATTTTCAGGTGGTCAATTACCTAATTTTCAGGGAAAAAGTCCCTGAATTTTCCCCCCAATCACT
>NZ_SFBY01000258.1:0-8162 GCF_007095505.1 Microcystis sp. M_QC_C_20170808_M3Col | reverse complement strand
ACTTCCCCACTTCCCCACTTCCCCACTTCCCCACTTCCCCACTTCCCCACTTCCCCACTTCCCCACTTCCCCACTTCCCCACTTCCCCACTTCCCCATCCCCCCACACCCGACACCCCACCCCCCACTTCCCCGTCTCCCTAAAATTCCAGAGGTTATAAGATAATTAAGCGACATTAATCTTGATTTCATGAAAGAACCGTTAATTGAATTGAGAGGAGTATCGAAAAGATTCGGGGATAATGTTATTCTCGACGGTTTAGATTTAACCATTTATCGAGGGGAGGCCCTGGTAATTATCGGGCCATCGGGAACGGGAAAATCAACGGTTTTACGGTTAATTGCGGGATTAACGGGGATAAATGCCGGAGAAATTTATATTAAAGGTCAATTGCGTCAGGGATTGCTAGAAGATGGTCGGGAAGCGATGCGAACTTCCTTAGTTTTTCAGCAAACGGCCCTGTTTGATTCTCTCACCGTCGGGGAAAATGTCGGTTTTTATCTTTATGAACAAACTAATTTAAAAAAAGCCATAATTAGGGAATTAGTGGAAAAAAGCCTGGAAATGGTCGGTTTACAGGGAATTAGTGACCTTTATCCCTCGGAACTATCGGGGGGAATGCGTAAACGGGTGGCTTTTGCCCGCGCTATTATCACTAATCCCGATAATCAGGCCGATAATCCCGAATTACTGCTGTATGATGAACCTACCGCTGGATTAGACCCGATAGCTTCCACAATTATCGAGGATCTAGTGCGGACTCTCCATGAAAAATCAGGGTCTGCGAACACTTATGTGATGGTTTCTCACCAACAAAGTACCATCCGACGCACCGCCGATCGAGTAGTATTTCTCTATCAGGGAAAAGTGCAATGGCAGGGATTAGTGGCAGATATCGATCGTACCGATCATCCCATGATCCGGCAATTTTTTAGCGCCAGCATTGAAGGCCCGATTAGGACAATCGTTTAAGCTAGATTAAGCTAAATTAAGAACTATCGAGAATGAGAGAAAAATCATGCAGAGTTCGCGAGCTTTACGGGAAGGAAGACTAGGTTTGTTTGCCCTAGGCGGATTATTAGTCTTTGGGGCGCTCGCTATCTGGGTTCGCGGGGGGGGATTTGGTCAAAGAACCTATCAATTAATCTTCGAGTTTGCCGACGTGGAAGGGTTACAAGTCGGGGCGCCAGTGCGTTTTCGCGGGGTGAGAGTGGGAAGAATTACGAGTTTTATCCCCGGGAGTAATCAAGTGGAGGTTATTGCCGAGATAGCTTCTGCTAATTTAGTTATGCCTAGGAAGGTAACTGTTACTACCAATCTTTCCGGATTAATTGGGGAGGCAGCCATCGATATCACTCCCTTAGTTTCTTTAAGTGCTGAGGCCAAAAATCTCGACCCTCTGAGTCCCGACTGTGATCAACAGTTAATTCTCTGTAATAATACTCGTTTACAGGGGACAACAGGAACACAATTAATGTCTAGTGTTGGTCGTTTAGTGGATACTTTTACCAGTCCTGAATTTGTGGGTAATCTCAATGATGTCACTAAAAATACCGCTATAGCAGCTCAAAAAATCGCCCGTTTATCCGATGATACCTCCCAGACTATCCGTAATGCCCAAAGAGAAATCTCTCGTCTATCTTTGGAATTAGCTACCACCAGTCGCTCGGTCACTAATACGGCTAATAATGCCTCCCGTTTTGTCAATACTTTAGATAATACCGTTCAGGAAAATCGCAGTCAAATCAGCAGGACTTTTCAACAATCTTCCCAATTAGTCGCTAATCTCAATGCTGTTCTCAGCGAAAATCGGGGACAAATTGTTAATACTCTCGATAATATTAATCAAGCTAGTTTAGGTATTGGTAGTCTCGCTAATAATCTCAATAATACCGCCCTGAGGTTGAATGCAGGTTTAGATGAAATTGATACTAAACAAGTCATGCAAAATATCGAGACTATTTTGAATAATGCGGTGGAAACATCGAATAATTTACGAGAAATTACTAAAACTATTAACGATCCTGCTACAATTGTCGTACTGCAAAAAACTCTCGAATCCGCTAGGGTGACTTTTGAAAATACTCAAAAAATCACCTCCGATATCGATGAGTTAATTGGTGATCCCCAATTTCGCGAGAATTTAAGACGTTTAATTGATGGCTTAAGTAATCTGCTTTCTTCCGGGGAACAATTAGAATATAATTTGCGTATTGCTCAAACTTTGGATACCATGACTCAAGAGTTAGCTAAACAAAAAGTTTTGACCATCTCTCGACCTTTAAATCCTAAGCAAATGCAACTCTATCACCAATTTATCGTTCAACAACCTCAAACGAGTGAAAAATGACAAAACAGCACAATTCAAGCGATTTTCAGTGATCAGTAAACAGTAATCAGTGAACTGAAAACTCACATCTGATAACTAATAACTGATAACTGAAAACTCACATCTGATAACTAATAACTGATAACTGATAATAATATGTTGAAATCAATTTGTATTACTCTTGGAACTCGTCCCGAAGCGATTAAATTAGCTCCCGTTATTCGTACTTTTCAAGAATCGGAACAGTTTCAAACCCATGTAATTCTGACGGGACAGCATAAAGAAATGGTAGCGCAGGTGATGGAATTATTTGCTTTAAAAGCAGATGAAAATCTGGATATTATGCAAACCCATCAAACTTTAACTGATATTACTTGCCGCAGTTTACGGGGTTTAGAAACGGTTTTTGAGCGCATAAAACCAGATTTAATTATTGTGCAAGGTGATACTACTACGGCTTTTGCTGCTGCTTTAGCGGCTTTTTATCAACAAATTCCTATCGCCCATGTGGAGGCAGGATTAAGAACTAATGATATCTATAATCCCTATCCCGAAGAAGCTAATCGTCGCCTAATTTCTCAACTAACTACCCTACATTTTGCTCCCACTACTTTAGCCGTGGAAAATTTACAAAAATCCGGGGTGACAGGAAATATTCACCACACCGGCAATACGGTTATTGATGCTTTATTAACCGTAGCCAAAACCGCCCCAGAATGTCAAATTGCGGGCTTAAATTGGTCAGATTATCGGGTTTTATTAGCCACGGTTCACCGCCGGGAAAATTGGGGCGAACCCCTACAGGATATTATCAAAGGATTTACTTTGTTGTTAGAAAAATATGCCGATACAGCCCTATTATTACCCCTCCATCGCAATCCCACCGTCCGAGAACCAATTCAGTCCGCTTTGGGCAATCATCCCAGGGTATTTTTAACTGAACCTCTCGATTATGCCGAGTTAGTGGGGGCGATTCAACGCTGTTATTTATTATTAACTGATTCCGGCGGCATTCAAGAAGAAGCCCCTAGTTTAGGAAAACCGGTTTTAGTATTGCGAGAAACCACGGAAAGACCGGAAGCAGTACAAGCGGGAACAGCGAAATTAATTGGGACAAATCCAGAGCAAATTTTAGCAGAAGCGGGAGAATTATTAGGGGATAAAATCGCCTATGCTCGTATGGCTAATGCAATTAATCCTTTTGGAGATGGACAAGCATCCCAAAGAATCCTCCAAATCGTCCAAGATTTTTTGGCTTAATCTATGACTACTTGGTTGGGTATCGACCCCGGATTAGCGATTGTCGGTTGGGCTATTCTCCGGGATAATAGTGAGTTAATGCCGATTTTAGTCGATTACGGCACGATCGAAACTTCTAAAAATCTTTCTACTGCCCAGCGTTTGATCGAAATTGAACGGGATTTAAAGGAGTTAATCGCAGAATATAAACCGGGAGAAATTGCCGTGGAAATGCCCTTTTTTAACCGGCAAATCAAGGCAGCCGGTGGAGTCCTGCAAGCCTTAGGAATTATCAATCTAGTTAGCTGTCGGGATGGGGGAATTGAACCGATTTTCCTCCATCAAGCTAGTTGGAAATGTCATCTCGGCCATGGTAAGGCCACTAAAGCTGAGGTGGCCGAACAAATTAAGTATTTATTCGGATTGACAAAAATGCCTATTAATGATGCTGTAGATGCTATAGCGATCGCCTATGCCGCTTTCAGTGGCGTTCGCAATCAAATCTCTTGAAGTAATTTGACGAAATTGGCCCAAAAATTTAGCTGACAACTAAAAGCCATTTTTAAGCTTGGACTGTCTTAGTTCGATGGGACGGTTGAAGATAATAAGGCCTTCAAATATCTTTGATTAGCGTTGGGTTTCATGCTTCAACCCAACCTACCATATCAGAGATCGCACTAAAGGGTTTAAGTGTGGACATTGTGATAATTGTCATCGTCAATGCTAACAAAAATATGGTATAGTTCTTAAATGAGTATAAGTTTAAAATAATGAAAATAAAAGTTTCCGAAAAAAAGCGATCATCAAACGGAGTTAACCCTCAGTTAAAAGATATTGCCTATTCTATGGACGCACTGATTCCAGGCTTTTATATTTGGTTGGGTTCTTTTTGTTGGCGATTGGGGGGTAGTGATGCAGAAGAAAGTTATCCAGGAACAATACATAGTTTTGCTGGTATCAGCTTAGTTTTACCTGGTTATCAAATTTTTACAACCTATAAAGGGAGTTATGACCCTCGATAAGCATCAAATTGATGGTCTTTCTCCCATTTCATCTAAAATAATGCCAGCAGAAGTTTTTGAACAATTGATGTTCAATGCTGGTTATACCGTTGTTGGGTCTGCTCCAGCCAAGGGAAATAGAATTAAAGTTTGGTGGAATCATTCTAGTTTCCGTCGTGTTGAAGCAATTTATAGTGCCGATAGAAGTCTGGTTATTACGGCTTATTATCCATGAACCATGAGCTTTCTGTGACGAAAATATATTTATTGTTTACCCACAACTTACTGGTAATCCTAATCCCCAAGGAATGGGTTCCGAGGTATTGTCTAGTTGAGAGCATTTTTCTTTTATAGTTGTACCATCTTGTTGAATATAATAATTTATACTTATATCTGATTGCGATATCCAAAAACTTACTATAGCTGTATTGCCACAGTTTTTAACAATTTGGTTAGCCCAATTATTTAAAAGCTTTGGTTATGCGAAAATATTACTGATGGCAATTCCATTACTGGTAGTAGCACCTACATCATCGATTAGAACAACATCTAATACATCAGTTTTATTTGTTGAATTTCCTGTCCTATAACTATTAGCCGTTCCCTTAGAAACACTAAATTCAACTCTTCTAACCCCTTTAGAACGAATTTCTTGAAGAATTTTATCAACAGTAGCTTGACAGCCTGGCTTTGGTTCTGATTGTGCTTTAACCAAAGGATAGGAACCAGCAAAAAGCGTTAACAATCCTAATAACGGAACATAAGGAAGCACTTAAAAGATTTTGGGAGTTAAATAGTTTCATGGCTTTGTCCTCTGAGAAAACTTAATTAAAATCAAAAGTTTTTGTTAGCAGTTGGTTGTGTTGGGTTTCGCACATTAAGCCAACCTACACCCTGTTTCAGCTAAAATAGTACATTATGATTGTCATTGCGAGCGATAGCGAAGCAATCTAATTGCGAGATTTTCTCTTGCCTCATTTTAGCTGAAACAGTCCAGTATCCTGAATCTAGCTTGAGCTTTTGATCAGGTATCATGGAGTTAATCTTGTAGGAGCATTCGATATGACTCTGGCATCAGGTGGGCAAGCAACAATCATTCGTACAGAGCGTGGATTGACCATTTCAGGTACACGCATCACTCTTTATGACGTAATGGACTATCGGAAGGCTCATTACCCATCCAAGCTGATCCGTGAAAAACTCGGTCTTAATGATGAGCAGATTCGTTTAGCCCTAGAATATATTGATACCCATCGCGCTGAGGTTGAAGCAGAATACCAAGAATGCCTGCAAACAGCCGCGGAGATTCGGCAATATTGGGAAGAGCGAAATCGTGAACGATTTGCCAAGATCGCGGCGATGCCCCCGAAGCCGGGTCAGGAAGCCCTTCGTGCCAAACTTCAAGCCTGGAAAGCCCGGATTGAAGCCGAATGATGAATTTCTTGATTGATTACAACTTAACAGGTGATGCTGTTTTATTCTGGGGAACTCTTTCGGCCGAAGGATGGCTTGACCTATTAACCATCCGCTTCTTCACCTTTCAGGAAGTTGGGTTGCCGATGGATAGTAGTGATCGCGTCGTTTGGCAATTTGCCCAAACCAACCAGATGATTTTGATTACAGCGAATCGGAATATGAAGGGAGACGATTCTCTAGAACAGACAATACGGGAAGAGAATACGCCAACTTCCTTACCAATTTTGACAATTGGGAATCCTGATCGATTTGATGAGGGCCGCTATCGGCAAAACTGTGCCACTCGTCTGATTGAGATTTTGCTTGATCTCGACAACTACATGGGAGTCGGTCGAATTTTTATTCCCTAAAGATCGCCATCTTCTAGTGGACTGTTTCAGCTAAAATAGTACATTATGATTGTCATTGCGAGCGATAGCGAAGCAATCTAATTGCGAGATTTTCTATTGCCTCATTTAGGTTGACGTTAAAAAAAGTAACTGTTGGTTGTGTTGGGTTTTGTTCTTCAACTACAAGAGCAGCGAACGCACTCATCAAAATTTAGGTTAATTTTTAAGTAATTTCGAGAATATTTCCTGGAGATTAAAATGACAACAAACAAATCTGATTTTGAACAAATCTTTGATGTTTTGAAAAGCTACCTAGAGAGTCTAAAGTTAAAATATCAAGTTAAAAGTTTAGGAGTTTTTGGTTCTTTTGTTAGGGGTGAAGCGACAGCTAATAGTGATCTAGATTTATTGGTAGAATTTAAAGGAGATGTAACTTTTGATAATTATATGGATTTAAAATTTTTACTTGAGGATTTATTTAAGCGCAAAATTGATTTAGTAATCAAGGAAGATATTAAACCCCAGATTCGAGAACGTATTTTAGAGGAAACGGTTTATGTCTCGTGATCTGAGGCTTTATTTAACTGATATTTTGAGTAGTATTCAAAAAATTCAAGATTATACAGCAGGGATGAACTATGATGATTTAATTGAGGATAATAAAACTTTTGATGCAGTCGTTCATAATTTGCAAATTATTGGCGAAGCAACTAAGCAAATTCCTGATGAGATTAGGCGAAAATATCCTGAGACTGCATGGCGAAAAATTGGTGGTTTAAGGGATATTATTGCTCATGGTTACTTTATGGTTAATCCTAAGATTGTTTGGGATATCATCGCAACAAAAATTGAACCACTTTATAAGACTGTTGAATTGATTTTAGAGAGTGAAATTAAATAGGAGTATTCATTGTTTACCAAAGTGAATAGTAATGTCCATAATGCAAGTTATGTTGTTCAACACTCTATTTTGACTTAAATTGCCCTAAAATGCTACCTTCTATTTGTTGGCTAGTTATCAAAGCTAGTAAGCTGAAAGTATAGAATATTTGAGTCAGGTTAAATTTGATTTTCATGGTTTTATCTTTTAAGATGATAAGGAAAAGTTACACTTCGTCATAATTTTATAGACATATTGATAATCCCCAAGGAAGAGGATTAGGTGCATTTTCTGGTTTAACACATTTATTCAATTTTGTCGTTCCATCAGATTGAATGTAGTAATCTTCACCCCAATCTGATTGATCATTACCAAAATCAACTATCGCTGTATTGCTACAATTAGCAACAATTCCATCTGCCCAACTTTTCAATAAACTTTTAGAACCCATGATATTATCAATAATGGATTGACTTCGAGAATCAAAAGTAGGTTTTTTAGTAAAATCCCAAGCACTTAAAATTATTTCTAACTCGTCTGTTCTGTTAGTTGGATTACCCGTGTTATTTTCATTAGCTCTTCCCTTATAAAGCTTAAACCAAGTTCTTCTAACTCCCTTTGAGCTAATTTCTTCAAGGACTTTATTGACAGTAGCTTGACAGCCTAGCTTTGGTTCTGATTGTGCTTTAACCAAAGGATAGGAACCAGCAAAAAGCGTTGAAAATCCTAATAAGGAAGCAATTAACAGATTTTGGGAGTTAAGTAGTTTCATGGTTTTGTCCTCTGAGGAAACTTAATTAAAATAAAACATTTTTGTTGACAGTTGAGTTGACGTTAAAAAAGTAACTGTTGGTTGTGTTGGGTTTCGTTCCTCAACTACAAGAGCTGCGATCAAACTTCGGCTAATC
>NZ_SFBY01000257.1:0-4511 GCF_007095505.1 Microcystis sp. M_QC_C_20170808_M3Col | reverse complement strand
ACTCTATATACTCACTTCTCTGCGATGCAGTCGCACTCGCGGGAGCGCATTTTGTAGCTTGCTTAAAGCTTTGTTTCTGTCTGTATCACTTGTTACTTTTTAAAATGAGAATTGCTGTCAAATAGCTCCCATTGTAGTCCAGTGGCTCAATATCCCTCAACCCTGGGTATTGAGTATTGACCGCACCAATTGGTCATTTGGTAGTCATCACTACAACATCCTCACAGTCGGCATTGTCCTTGAAGGGGGAGCTATTCCCATTCTAGGAGTGGATGCTCAAGAAGAAAAAAAAGGCAACTCAAACAGCGATGAACGGATGCGTTTTATTGAGGAGATGCTGAAGATTTTTCCTTCTGCGGAGATTCGTTGCTTGTGTGGAGACCGTGAGTTGATTGGGCAGGTGTGGCTGAGGTATCTTTTGCTTGAACCGCTGCTGGCTTTCTGTTTAAGAATTCGGGCAACAGACAAGATTGAGTACAATGGCAAAAAGTACAATCTTGACAATTTTCTTGGTGGGTAGAAGATTACACCGAAGAAGACTTTATGAATTGTACCTTAGAGCCGATTCCTGATGTGGTTTATCAAGCCATTGATGAGGAATTATTAAAAATTCCTTACTTTCCTCAAAATTTAGACCCTCAAGAATTTGTTATAATCGGTCGAGAAGTTAAAAATAAAAAAGAAGCTTGGTCAATCATTGCTGTTATTAGTAAAGGGATAAATAGCGAAAGAGAAGAACTGTTATTATATCGTTATTTTATAGCTCAAGGATTAGGAAGATTAACGGATATCTTGGCATGGTTTAATACTAATAAAAGGCCAAGTTTCAACCCTTTTGATCGAAAATATATCGGACAAACTCACTTTTAGGATGATTTTAATACTAAAGTAGCCTATACTCAACGGATTTAGTATCACTCCCCTATACCTTTTAAATAGGGATAAAAAGCTAAATAGGGTTTGCGGCAAAAAGTTTTTCGTGGGGGTAGGGTGTGGGGTGTAGGGTGTAGGGTTTTACCCGTTTTCAGAGGGTCAATTACCTAATTTTCGGGGAAAAAGTCCCGGAATTTTCCCCCCGACCACTCCTAGCTAAGGCACTTTTTGATTTCAAAAAAGCCTAAAGATATTATCCAACAAGGTTTTTAGATTTATTCAGCAGGCCCTAAATAGAACAGACAAAAAGCCTGTTCTATCCATTAGGAGAAAAAAACTTAAACGGTCATGATATCTTTTTCTTTTGTCGTTAACAAATCCTCGATTTTGGCGATAAATTTATCGGTGGATTTCTGCACTTGATCCTGTAAATCCCTCGATTCATCCTCAGAAATTTCGTGACCTTTTTCCTGTTTACGGATAGCATCGATCGCATCCCGGCGAATATTGCGGATAGCCACCTTTCCTTCTTCGGCCAATTTCGCCGCTAATTTGACCAATTCCTTGCGGCGATCGCTGGTCAGGGGAGGGATATTTAAACGAATGATCTGACCGTCATTACTGGGGGTTAAACCCACGTCCGAGAGAGAAATCGCCTTTTCGATCGCCCCCATACTGGTACGATCGAAGGGTTGAATGGCGATCGTGGTCGCGTCGGGAGTGCTAATGGTCGCTAGGGACTTGAGGGGAGTTTCCATGCCATAATACTCCACCACGATCCGATCTAAAAGAGAAGCATTTGCGCGGCCGGTGCGAATCGTATTAAAAGCTCTCTGGGTTGATTCGACGGTTTTGTGCATATGGTCTTGAACTTCAGCTAACTTCACAGAATCCTCCTACCAATGTTCCAACGGGTTCACCTTTGACAGCGCGAACAATATTACCTGCTACCGACAGATCGAAAACGACTATCGGGATATTATTTTCCTTGCACAGAGCGATCGCCGTTCCGTCCATCACCCGCAGATCATGAGTCAGCACATGACCGTAGGTGAGACTTTGAAAGCGTCGCGCCTTAGGGTTATGGGAGGGATCGGAATCATAAACTCCATCCACTTTCGTCGCTTTAAACACCACTTCCGCATCGATTTCGGCAGCGCGCAGGGCCGCCGTGGTATCGGTGGTAAAGAAAGGATTACCCGATCCCGCACCGAAAACCACCACCCGACCTTTTTCCAGATGACGGATTGCTCGCCGGCGGATGTAGGGTTCAGCCAATTCCTGCATGGCAATCGCCGTTAATACCCTAGTCGGTACTTGCGCTCGTTCTAGGGCATCCTGCAAGGTCATAGCGTTCATGACTGTTGCTATCATACCAATATAATCGGCTGTGGCCCGATCCATGCCGGCCGAGGCGGCTTTCACCCCGCGAAAAATATTGCCCCCACCGACCACGATCGCCAATTGGATGCCTTGGTCAACCACTTCGGAGATTTCCTGAGCGATAGCGGAAACCACCATCGGGTCGATCCCATAGCCGAGATTGCCCATCAGGGCCTCCCCACTCAGTTTTAATAATACCCGCTTGTACGCCATGCCCTTACTACCACTCGCTAAAACAAGATCTAGATAATTTTTGTCTCCCCATAAGATAGCAGGTTTTGGCCTTGATTTAAGCTGACTGGTTCACTCTCCCAGAGGGACGAGAAGTTAAACTTAATAAATCTTTTCGTTGGGAAATTGGTATTTAGTGATACCTTTGTTATTAAGGGAAGCTTAAGTCCCTAGTCAAAATTAATTACACATATCTCACTACCTCTTGTCTTTTGCCTTTTGCATGAGTGCCTATCCTAACCAAGAAATTAATTTTGCACGACTACTTAGTTTTATAGAGAATTAATAACCGTGGTCAGCGATCGATTACTATTGGTCAACAAAAGCAATCAAGGGGCCGCTAACATCGATACCTTTGATTGGGTGTATGGGTTTCAGGATGGAACTCGTCTGATGGGAAAGGTTTGCGGTTACTTAGATCCCGATAGTAATCGTCTTCTCGATCCCGAAAACTGCAGCGCTATCTACCAGAATGCCCAGGGACAAGTCCTTAGTCGTTGGCAAGCTGGAGATTTTATCGCTTTTGAACTAACCACCACCGGGGAAGATCTCCTGATCGTGGCTTCTAATGATAATTGTGTCAGTAATAGTCTCTGTTTGGTTTCGGGCATTAGTCGCAGCTGCGCCCAAGTTAGCGATGAAGGAAAATCCCTCGTCCGGGAGGTTTTTCAATACCCTGCTTGGTCTTTCCAGGGTGATAATAGCACTTCTAAGCCGGCTTTCAGTTGGAATTGTTCCGTATCTCCCTTTTTCCCCTTTGTTTCCTTGCGTTTTAATCTTCAGTCCACCAGCAGCAAAAAATTCTATCGTTGGACGGTTTCCCCCTATTTTCCCTTTTGTCCCCTCTTAGAAGTGGGAGAATCCCTTGCCTAATTAGGGTCTGCGGCAAAAAGTTTTTCGGTGGTGGCAGGGTGTGGGGTTTGAACAGTTTTGAGGTGGCCAATTACCTAATTTTCAGGGAAAAAGTGCCTAAATTTCCCCCTGATCACTCCCATATCCAGTACTTTTTGATTGACAAAAGGTCTAAAAGTCTTACCCAACAAGGTTTTTAGATTTATTCAGCAGACCCTAATTAGCTTTCTCTATTCTTTTGCAAATAATCGACTAATGCCCATAATCCTAGACGATAACTTTCGGCCCCAAAACCGCTAATCTGTCCGATGGCTATATCGGCAATGTAGGAATGATGACGAAAAGACTCGCGTTTGTAAATATTGCTTAAGTGTACTTCCACACAGGCCATTTTTGTGCCTAATAGTGCGTCGCGGATGGCGATACTGGTATGAGTATAAGCTCCCGCATTAATCAAAATACCGTCATGCTGACCCCATGCTTGCTGAATCCAGTCCACTAATTGCCCTTCCTGATTGGACTGGTGTGCGGTTAAATTCACCCCTAAACGGGTAGCTTCTTCGTTTAAAAACCGGTTAATCGCCTCTAAATTGACGTTACCGTAGAGATTCGGCTCTCTTTTCCCCAATAGGTTTAAATTCGGCCCGTGCAGAACCAGAATGCTTAGTTTATTCACAAATGTCCTCCCTATCACCACGAGAATTAATCTTATCTCGATCAGGGACTATTGCCGATCAACAACATTTTTGCCGCTACGGTAATCACCGCACCAATAGTAGCACTGAGCGCACCGACGTTGATCGGCAGAATTAGACCTCGGAATCCCTGTAGGTCGGAAATAGCTTTAATCATGGTAGCTTGTTCATTTTCCACCTTTTCGAGTCGTTTATCCACCCCTCTAACTTTCTCGGTCAAAGTAGCTAATCCTATCTCTACTTTATTTAATCGTTCATCGATTCTGTCAAAGCGATCATCGAAAATTTTGGGTCTGAAACCCCGTCGTTTCACGACGGCTTTACTGTTAAATACTAGCGCATTTACACGATATATGCCAGAATGTGAGACATGGAAAAAGCCTATTCTTACCGATTTTACCCCACACCAGAACAAGAGTCGCTATTGCGGCGCACTTTGGGCTGTGTAAGATTAGTTTACAATAAGGCACTCCATCT
>NZ_SFBY01000256.1:0-7261 GCF_007095505.1 Microcystis sp. M_QC_C_20170808_M3Col | reverse complement strand
TGTTTCAGTTTTTCTATTAAGCTCAACATATATTTTAAAGTTGCCGGTCACTTCTCATTTTACAAAGACAGTGATCCGTTTTACTTTTGATATTCTGATGGGAGAATGAAACAGCCCTATATGGAATGGGGGGGTTCTCAACATTTTTCGCGGGTTAGACACAATGGCTGAAAATCTAGAGTTTTCGTTGAGGTGCGTCGATGCCTTGTCCAGCAAGGCTTTGAGCCTCATAACTGAGGTAATTATTGAGAATTTTATTAATTATGTCTATGCTTTTCAATATCCCGCGAAAAATTGTTGTACACTCCTTATACAGCCTAGTTTTAGCAAGCTAGTCTTTTAACTTCTTAGCAAGTTTAATTAATGGAAACCGGTTGGAATCTCCTTCCGCAGATTTACTAATTCTCGTGCTTTTCTTTTAACTTCTTAGCAAGTTTAATTAATGGAAACGCTTGTTGTTGCAGGTGAAAAAGCCGGGTTTCCGCAAGGAAACCTTTTAACTTCTTAGCAAGTTTAATTAATGGAAACAAAATCCAACAACTCTCCAATGTTTCCTTCTTTAACTTTTAACTTCTTAGCAAGTTTAATTAATGGAAACAGTTATTAGGCTCACCATCTGTTAACTGGTACGGCTTCCTTTTAACTTCTTAGCAAGTTTAATTAATGGAAACTGGATACCCTTATCAGCATCAGCCGTACGCTGAACTCTTTTAACTTCTTAGCAAGTTTAATTAATGGAAACGTTAAGTTCATGCAACCTCGTTGGTATTTTTTAAGGGCTTTTAACTTCTTAGCAAGTTTAATTAATGGAAACGTTTTCTCATAAGCATACATTTGCTGATGAGTTAACTTTTAACTTCTTAGCAAGTTTAATTAATGGAAACCCAGCGCCAGCGAAATCCTCGCTGGGGTGCTGAAAGAAACTTTTAACTTCTTAGCAAGTTTAATTAATGGAAACAAAAAAGCGAAGTAACCAATGATTGCTACAATAAAAAACTTTTAACTTCTTAGCAAGTTTAATTAATGGAAACCTAAGTCGGCCATGAAGTCGTCCGGCATCCCGTCAACTTTTAACTTCTTAGCAAGTTTAATTAATGGAAACCCTTGTAACACCCGCCACTTCGCAGTGGGTGACGTTAAAGCCAGCTTTTAACTTCTTAGCAAGTTTAATTAATGGAAACCTCAATTCGGTGATCAGGTGGCCCTCCGTTTTGATCCTTTTAACTTCTTAGCAAGTTTAATTAATGGAAACTTTTCCTCCAAATCTTTTATGCGTTTGTTTATGGCTTTCTTTTAACTTCTTAGCAAGTTTAATTAATGGAAACAAATAGTTACAATTTGCGACTACCTCAGCGGCGTTTCTTTTAACTTCTTAGCAAGTTTAATTAATGGAAACGTAAAATGGATGTTAATTTGTCGTATGGTTGTTTGATTGGGCTTTTAACTTCTTAGCAAGTTTAATTAATGGAAACAAACAGTGCAGACGACCATGACAGGAACGCCAGCTTTTAACTTCTTAGCAAGTTTAATTAATGGAAACGAACGACTTTGGTGAAATATTAGTAAAGAAGACAAGAAACAAGCTCTTGAAGATGAAAGAATTCGTAATGCTATTGAAGGGAAATTTGGACAAGCTAAAAGAAGATTTAGCCTCAATCGTGTGATGGCAAAACTTCCCTCAACATCGGAAACAGCCATTGCTATTACTTTTTTAGTTATCAATCTTTCCACCCTGCTTCGGCGGGTTTTTTGGGCTTTTTTATGTCTGAAATGGAAAAACCGCACTTTTTCTGGGTCAATGATTACAATAAGTTATAACTTAGAGATTAATCAACAACTAAAGCTTATGCTTGTAGCTAAGTGAAATCATTGATTAAGAGACCTGTGCTTTTCAATAACTTTTTGCCGCAAACCCTATTTACAGACAATGCTAATTGTATAGTTTCTATTTTGCCATCTATTGATAGTTTTTCATAGAAAGTGTTAATCTGACTGGTTACTGATAACTGAAAAGGTTCTTTAATTCCCTACCATTGTGATAATTGCTGTCATTTAACCCACGACAAAGTTAACTAATTTGCCCGGGACAACAATCACTTTTTTGATTTCCTTGCCCTCTAAATAACGTTGGGTGATTTCTGATTCCAGGGCGAGGGTTTCTAAGGTGCTTTTATCGGCACTAGCGGGAACTTGTATCGTGCCTCTGGTTTTTCCCAAAATTTGGATGACAAGGGTGATCTCGTCCACAATAAGGGCAGTAGGATCAACTTTTGGCCAGGGTTGCAGGTGAATTGATTGGCTATAGCCTAAAGCTTGCCATAATTCTTCGCTAAGATGGGGAGCAAAGAGGGAAAGTAAGATTAATAGGGTTTCGATTCCTTCCCGATAAATGGGGGATTCAAAACACTTATTATCCCCTAAAGCGTTACTGAGTTTCATTAATTCGGAAATGGCGGTATTAAATTGATAATCTCCTTCTAAATCCTCGGAGATTTCTTTAATAGCGGTGTGAATTGCCCGTCTTAAATCCTTGTCAGTTTTCGAGAAAGTTTCTATTTTTTTGACTTGCTTGGGTTTATTTTCAATGTATTCGCTGACTAAACGCCACACCCGATTAAGAAAGCGAAATTGTCCTTCTACCCCGGCATCTTCCCACTGTAAATCTTTTTCTGGAGGTGCGGTAAAAAGTATAAACATTCGGGCAGTATCAGCCCCATATTTTTCGAGGACTTTCAGAGGATCAACGCCGTTATATTTCGACTTGGACATTTTTTCAAAGAAGAAAGAAAGAACTTCTCCCGTGTCTTTATCGCAATATTTATCCTCTTTATAGATAACATTTTCTGCGGGGACATATTTGCCAGTTTCGGGATTTTTGTAGGTTAATCCCTGTACCATTCCCTGGGTTAATAGACGGTTAAAAGGTTCATCGACATTAACTAAACCTCGGTCTCTTAAAACTTTGGTAAAGAAACGAGAATAGAGTAAATGTAGGATAGCGTGTTCGATTCCTCCGACGTATTGATCCACGGGCATCCAATCATTAACCTTCTCGAATTGAAAGGGTATATCTTCATTTTTAGCATCGGTATAACGGAGGAAATACCAACTAGAATCGATGAAAGTATCCATGGTGTCTGTTTCCCGTTTTGCGGGAGTTCCACAACTAGGACAATCCACATTTACCCAGTCTTCCAACTTAGCTAAAGGGGAAGCCCCTCGACCGCTAAATTCGACATTTTCTGGTAAAGTAACGGGTAAATTTTCCACTGGTACTGGCACAGTTCCACAGTTAGGACAGTGGATAACTGGAATCGGACAACCCCAATATCTTTGACGGGAAATTAACCAATCCCGGAGGCGATATTGTATTCTAGCTTTGCCGTAACATTGGGCAGTGGCATAATCAATAATAGCGGTTTTTCCTTCTTGGGAATTCAGTCCATTAAATTGAGCGGAATTAATCATAATTCCCGCTTCTGTATAGGCCTCTTTTAACTCAATTTCGCCACTTTCTGGAGTAATAACTATCTTAATTGGCAGGTTATTTTCCCGAGCGAATTTAAAATCGCGACTGTCGTGAGCCGGGACTCCCATCACTGCCCCCGTACCGTATTCGTAGAGGACATAATCAGCAATTAAAATCGGAATTTCTTCACCAGTAAAAGGATTAATTGCTAGTCCTCCGGTTTTAATACCGCGTTTGGGTTTATCTTCGGCAGTTCTTTCTAATTCGCTTTCGCTGGCTATCTCTTGAATAAAAGTTTCTACGGCCGATTTTTGTGCGGGAGTGGTAACTTGTAAAGTTAAGGGATGTTCGGGAGCAAGTACCACATAAGTCACTCCATAAACCGTATCGGGACGAGTGGTAAAAACGGCAATTTTTTCTGTGGAATTAACAAGAGGAAATTCTAAATAAGCACCTACCGATTTACCGATCCAGTTGCCCTGCATGGTTTTAACCCGTTCTGGCCAACCGGTAAGTTTATCTAAATCAGTGAGTAATTGTTCGGCATAATCGGTGATTTTTAGGAACCATTGCCGTAATAATTTTCTTTCTACTTTAGCACCCGATCGCCAAGATTTTCCTTCACTATCTACCTGTTCATTGGCCAAGACAGTTTGATCGATAGGATCCCAATTCACTGCCGCTTCTTTTTGGTAGGCTAATCCCGATGCAAAAAACTGTAAAAATAGCCATTGGGTCCAACGATAATATTCCGGGGAACAGGTGGCAACTTCTCTTTCCCAATCGATAGATAATCCTAACTGTTGTAATTGCCGTTTCATCTGGGCAATATTTTGCTCGGTCCATTTTGCCGGAGGAACTCCCCTTTCAATGGCGGCATTTTCTGCGGGTAATCCGAAAGCATCCCACCCCATGGGATGCAGGACGCGATAACCCTGCATTCTTTTCAGACGGGCAATCACATCGGTGATAGTATAGTTGCGAACGTGACCCATGTGCAGGTTGCCCGATGGATAGGGGAACATGGAGAGGGCGTAAAATTTCGGTTTATCGGCGTTTTCTGGGGTTTTGTCTAATCCCATTTGCTGCCAAATCTTCTGCCATTTCTGTTCGATTTCTGCGGGGTTGTACGGCACTGGGGTCCTTTCTCCTGAGTTTTATCTATCCTTCCCATTTTACCTGACTGGTATCGACGCCGGTTGCCCCATGAACTTTACTGGCGATCGCAACCATTTTATTTAAAGTCGCCTGATTGGAAACCTTGCCTTTTAGTACAACTTTACCACCAGTTTGAGCGACCCACAATTTGTCTTCATCAGCTAAATCCGGTGTCTCGTCAAAAGCTAAAACTACTCGTTTAGCTAGTCCGCTTTCGTCGTATTTTCCATCTAATCCGACTCTTTCGGGGGGAATACCCGCAGCAGCGGCTTTCCCTGCGATCGCACTAGCGGCATCTGCCGGTTTATCTAAGCCAAAAATTCTTTTTAACCAATCCATTGCTAACACTCCTGATTGAGTCCTGTCCTAAAACCCCAATTTCTTTAAGAGGGATTTGGTCGAAACGATGTGTCGATCTAATCCTAAACGATCGGGACTGACTCCCACCGCTAAAGCGACCAATTGGGAAAAATGTAACACGGGTAAACCTAAACTTCGACCGATCACTTTTGCCACTTCCGGTTGTCGGGAATCAAGATTAAGATGGCATAAAGGACAAGGGGTGACTAAACAATCGGCCCCCGCTGCCATCGCCTCTAAAATGTGTTTTCCTGCCATTTGGAAGGATTGGGTGGTGGCATAACTGGACAGAGGCCAACCACAGCATTGAGTGCGTCCTTGATAATAAATCGGATTCGCCCCCACCGCTCGAAAGACATTTTCTAGAGATTCCGGCTGAAAGGGATTATCGTAGGGGAGAGTATCCTGGGCCCGCAGGAGATAACAACCATAAAAACTGGCACAATTTAACCCTGATAAGGGACGAACCACCTTGGCCGCCAGATTATCTAAGCCATAATCGCCGACAATTGCCCAGAGTAGGTGTTTAACCGTCGTCGTACCTTGGTAGGGGGAACAATGTTCTTTCTGTAAATAATTATTAACTTCCTCAACATAATTGGGATTATTATGCTTTGCTTCCTTCAAGCGCTCGTCCACATGACCGATCACTCCTTGACAGGTGCTACAGTGAGTCAACAGGGGTAAATTGAGGGCTTCCGCTAGGGCAATATTGCGCGCATTGACGGCATCTTCCAAGAGTTGCGAATCTTCCTTATAGGTTCCCGAACCACAACAGGCAGCTTTTTTGAGTTCGACTAAATTAATCCCCAAAGCTTCCGTCAGGGCTGCCGTGGATAAATATAGTTCCCGACAGGCACCTTGGGCGACACAACCGGGAAAATAAGCATACTGGAGATTGTTGACTGTCATGGATTCTAGGAAATTACTACTCATTACCTATCTACCATCTTGGCCCCCTTCCCCTCTGTCATCACTAAAGTCATGGAATTTCTTAATAGACAGTCTTTTGTGAGCTGCTCCGAACAAGTGTACGGTAGTTTGTCCCAGAAATAATATCCAAAAACGAGGAGAGCCATCTCAACAGTATAATGCCTCTCCTTGAAAAAAATTGTTGTCCTGAGGAGTCGGTTGTACAAATGGGAATCTGCCCGGTCAAGAGGTGATTTACGGGTATAATTGAGAGTGCAGCCGAGAAATTGCGGCGAGAAACCCTATTTTGTCTGCTTACGCCGCTTGGGTGAGGGTGATAACAGCATCAAAGTCAGCACGGCTAGGGAAAATAGAGAGAACCCGATCGAGTTGGGTTAATTCAAAGATAATCTTGACTGAAGGTGGAATAGAACAGATATTGAAGGATTTTTCTTGACTTTGAGCCAGACGAAAGGCGCTAACTAAAGCCATTAATCCAGCGCTGTCGAGGAATTCCACCCTACTCATATCCACCAGAAAAGTGATAGAGCGACTCCGGTTAACCAGATTGGTGAGCTGCTCTTGAAATTCTAGGACGTTAGCGGCGGTAATATAGCCGTTTGGCTCAAATAGAGCAATTTCCGGGACTTTTACAGGACTTTTCATGGCTGGGCTTTGAAATTCATAAATGAACCTTTTAACTAGAGATCAGATACCGCTATTATGTCCTAACTTTCTGATTTTGTAACCTTCGTCTTGATATATTTTCTCTCTCCTGAAAAGATTAATCTTTTCTTAATCTTTACCCCTTTAGGAAGGAACCGGTTTTAGGTTAACCTTGGGATCCGAACAGTAAAGAGAAACAGTGATCAGGACTTACTCGGGTGAACATCAGGGGAAAGTCGTTAGGTTTAAGTTCTAATCCCGAATGACTGATGATGACCAAGCATTATACTGGTATTTTTGCTGAAATAAAGTAAAGCAGGATACAGAAACTAGATTTATTGAACTAGCGTAAGAAAATTGTGGATACCCAGCCGACTATCCGCCAATTAGTGGAACAAGCCCTATATTATCGTCAGATCACGCCAGAAATCGAAAACGGAATTAATGAACTCCTCGCTCGTCTTGGCTACGTTTCCGATGTGGATTACGAGGCCCTAGAGTTACTCATGGATGAAATGGACGAAGGCCGGATTAATCTCGTTCCGCGTCGGTAAGTTGATAGGGATATTTTCGATTAGGTGGTGATTCGGTAGTAGTGATAGCGGCTTAATCCTTTGCTTTGCTGTGCATTGTAGTCATGGATAAAATACCAAACAGCTCCAACGTGATTCTCCATTTTTTTAGAGAAAGATAGAC
>NZ_SFBY01000255.1:0-35563 GCF_007095505.1 Microcystis sp. M_QC_C_20170808_M3Col | reverse complement strand
AAAATCCACGCAAAGATTAAGGACACTCGCACTGATTTCTTACATAAACTGTCCACTAGAATTGTTCGTGAAAATCAAACGATAATTTTAGAGGATTTAAACACATCGGGAATGGTTAAGAATCGTAAGCTATCCCGTGCTATATCAGACTTAGGCTGGCGTTCTTTTCGAGATATGCTATCAGCAAAGTCCGATAAATATGGGCGTAATTTTCGGATAATTTCTCGATGGGAGCCAACGTCTCAGCGATGTTCCTGTTGTGGGAATATTGGCGGGAAAAAGGCGTTAAATGTTCGTGAGTGGGAATGTCTTTTCTGTGGAACTTTTCATGATCGAGACATCAACGCTGCGGTAAATATCAAGGTCGCCGGAGGACATTCGGAGACTTTAAACGGACGTGGAGGAAAGCGTAAGACTTCTGTTAAAGAAGCAGCATCCTGTGAAGCGTTAACCCCATTCAGCGACCATTCTAAAAAGGTGGCGTGGTGAGGAATCACCGTCCGTTTACGGCGGTGAGGATGTCAACATAGTTCATTAGCTCTGGTGAGCCATTGCCTTTTCTTTGGTGTGTGTGAGGTAAACAATTATGAGTAACTCCCCTGGTGATCCTTCTCCTCGTCCTAATCTTTTTCTGAGTATCGGTCGATTTGTCCGCCGGCCTTCTACTTTAATTGTTGGGGGAATTACTCTCCTAGGAATTACCTCCCTTGGCTATTTTACGACTCGTTATTTAGTTTATGAACGTCTAACCCCAATTTTAGACAATATCTTCAGTGAAATGCTGCACAGACCCGTCAGGGTAGGCAAGATAGAGGGCTTTTATTTTAATCGCATTCGTATCGGTAAATCGGAAATTCCAGCTACGGCCAATTCTGCTGATAGTTTATCTATTGATGCGATCGAATTGGGATTAAATCCGCTGCCCTTACTTTTAGGTCTGCCGCTGCCGATTGATGTCAAGTTAATTAATCCCAGTATTTATCTCGATCAGGATAAAAATGGTCAATGGCTCGATAATTTAGAAAAAATAGCTAGTAACTTTGATCGGGAGGCACCCATTAAGTTAAATCTGGGTTTTCAGGTGGAGAAGGCAGCTCTTACTATCCAACCCTATGCCCTGAAAAAACCGATAGAAATTAAGGCCGATGGTCAAGGAAGATTTATTGATAATCAAAGGCAGCCTCTCACCTACGATTTTAGCGCAGAAATCCTCAAAAGTCAAGTAAAAATTCAAGGAGAAACGGCGTTAAAAACGGGTGAAAGCCTAACTAATCTTCAGATCGACCGTTTAAACTTAAGTGAACTATTAACTTTAATTCCTAATCGCAATTTTCAATTAAATCAAGGACAAGTAAATGCTAATATTGCTCTCAATATTCCCAGTTGGGCAAAGCTAAATCAAATTCAAGGTAATGGCAATTTTCAGGTGACGGAAGTAGCGGGAAAATTCCACCCTTTCCCCTATCCAATTAAGCTAACAACTAAGTTAAATTTACAGGGAGACAAAGTATTAGTTGAACAGGCGAACGCAACTATTGGCAAGATTAAAACTGAGGTGAGAGGAGAAGTAAATTGGCAAACTGGTTATCATCTCAATGTCGCTCTAGAATCGGTGGATTTACAACAACTTTTAAGAATTATTTATCTGCAATCACCTCTAGATTTACGGGGAGAAGCGCGCTCTACTTTTCAAGTGACGGGAAAACTAGATCAACCTCTAATTAAAGGAACCGTTAGCAACAGCAAACCGATTATTTTTGAGCAAATTCCTATTCAATCAATAACCAGTAATTTTCAAACAAATCTCAATCGTCTTAATTTAGATAAAATTCAAATTAAACCCGTCGCAGGTGGAGAAATTAAAGGAGAAGGAAAATTGCAGTTAAATATTCTGCAATCCCTGCAAAAAAATCAACCTCTTGACGGGACAAAAATGCCGATTAATTTGAATTTACAAGCGCATTTTCCCACGAGAAAAATTTTATCTCAATTCGCAACAATTCCCGCTAAAATTAATATAAACGATCTGCAAGCTAATATTAAAGCTAGGGGTAGTTTAGGACTGCCACAATTATTAATTAATTGGCAAATACCCACGGTTAATCAGTCAGGATTAATCAATGTTGCCGGGGAGGGTAAAGTATTTTTAGGGGGCAACAAAATAAATTTAACCGATACGGTCATTAAAACAAATGGCGGCAAACTACAGGTTAATGGTAATAGGGATTTTACTAGCAAATTAGTCCGGGCAAAAATCACGAGTAATAACTTTTTGTTGACTCCTTTTGTGCCTCTTGTTTGTCAATATTTAGATAGCATTTGCCCCTACCTAGAAACCTTAGAGCCCTTAAATTTAGAGACAGCTAATATTCAAGTTAGTGGCCAAATTGACCAACTTAATATTAATACTTTAAACGGAGTTGCTAACTTAGAAATTAGCAGTAAACAAGGCACAATTTTAGTCAATAGTCAAGTATTGCAAGGAAATCTTCAGGCTAACGCTTTCTTAGCGGGATTGCCGATTAATTCCCTATTGCCTAACTTACCAACCCAGGTTAAATTAGTGCGATCACAAATTAATTTACAAGGTTATTTAGGAGAATTACTAAATAATAAAAATAATATTTTCAGCAGTTGGCAAGGTCAAGGTAATATGCAGTTATTAGTAGATAATAATCCTTTAATTGCCACAGCCAAACTGAATCAAGGTTTCCTGACAGGAACAGTTAATACCAGTGGGATTAGTCTTAATCCTCTAGTGGAAAGTTTAACAGTTCCCGTCAGTTTAGGCAGGGCAAAAATCAGCTTTGCTGGCAGGATAAATTCTCTGATTAGCGGAACTTTAACGGATTTACAAACTTGGCGCGGAGAGGGAGATATACAGTTATTTGTCAATAATCGATCCCTAAAAACTACTGCCCAACTGGAAAAAGGTATTTTAAGCGGTATAGTTAATACAGCTGGCATTAACTTAAATCCGTTTTTACCCAATATAAATATTCCTGTTAGTCTAGGGAAAACCCAAGTCAATTTCACCAGTGCAATCAATAATTTACTAGCGGGAAAAATCCCTAATTTGTCCACCGTCAATGCTAGGGTAAATACTCGGTTGTTAGTGGATAATAATCCGATTAATACTGATATTCAGTTAAACAACGGTATTTTTAATATTCTCAGTAGCTTAGAGAATTTTCAGACTAATATTCCCCTACCGTTGAATATTTCCCAAACCAGTTTTCAAGCAGCAGGAAATGCCCAAACTATTTTCGACTCCCTGCAAGAAAAACGACTCAACTTAAGCAGTATCAAAGCAGTTTTTAACTCTCGTATTAATGTAGCCAAAGGAGAAATTAAAGCTAAGGCACAACTGAATAATAATTTCTGGCAAAGTGATATTATTGCCGCTAATCTTGATCCCGCTGCCGTACTAGGACAATTGCCAGGAATAAAATCAATCTCGATTCCTAACTTAGATTTTAGGGCGAATTTAGCAGGAAATATTAAAGAAATTTGGCAGGGAGTAACACCAATTCAGGTTAATAATCTCTCGGCACAGTGGGGAGAAAATAGTTTTGATGTGCGAGGAAATATTCTTTTAGCTAATCTTATCAGTCAACCCGATATCGCTGAGGTTAACTTAAATCTACAGGCAAAAACCGACCTTGCTACTGTACCCTTGGCTGAGATTATATCGCTTTTACCGATCGATCCTCGTTTGAAACCCAGAGAATCGACCATGACAGGGATCGGAGAATTTCAAGGACAAATCACAGGAAAAAATCTCTTAACTGCTTGGCAAAAAGTGGGAAATATACAAATCAAAGGAGATATAAATTTAGCTAACTTTAGCATTAATGATCGACCCTTTGAACCTATCTTAAAAGGAAGTATGCAAGCAGGAATCGGTCAAAATATTAGTTTAAATCTGCGAGGAAATCAGGACATTATTGACCTAACTTTCGATCCTTGTCAACAAAATAATTGTCTGCTGCCCTATCTTCCCTTAGGGATAAATATTCGCCAAGCTTTTGGAAATAAAACTCCTTTTTTAGCAACAGCTAAACGAAGCGGAGAAATTTTAAATGTTCAGATTGCCGATTTTCCCCTAGAAATCCTGAAAATATCTCCCACGGCAGCCTACAATGTTCCGGGGATTATTGCTGGACAAGTAAATGCTAATCTAGACATCAATTTATTTAACTTACAGGGACAGGGACAACTAGAGATTAACCGACCTAGTTTAGGTAACTTAATCGGGGAAAAATTAACGGCAAATTTGGTTTATCGGGATTCCATAGTTCAACTGCAAGAGGGGAGTTTACAAGCGGGTGCAAGTCAATATAATCTGCAAGGTTTATTTAATTGGCAGACCCAGGAAATAGAAGCTAAACTCAGGGTAGATCAAGGTTATATTCAAGATTTATTATCAGTTGCTAGTATCTATGATTTAACCAGTTTAATCACCCTTTTCTCCTCCGAAAATAACCCTGCTATTCAACTTAGTCCCCTAGAAGTAGGTAATCCCGAAGCTTCCCTAGCAGAACGGGTAAATTTGCGGGCAAAAATTGAAGAAATAATCCAGCAATTAGCAAGGGAAAGAGGGGTAGTCGGGATACCTTCTGAACTAGATTTTCGCGGCCGTTATCAAGCAAATATAGCCTTAACTGGGACTTTAAAAAATCCAGATCTTAGCGTAAAATTTCAGGGCAATAGATGGGAATGGCGACCCCAAAGACCGACGGTAAATATTGTTAACCCTCTCGGAATTGTCACCACCGATACCCAATTAATTCCTATTGATGAAGTAACAATTAATCTTAACTTAAATCGTCAGTTGCTCAGGATAGAACCGATTAGATTAAAATCACGAGATTCTTCCGTATTTTTAGCGGGTGATTTTTCCCTAAAAAAAGTAGAGGGAACTTTTGCCGTGGAAAATCTTTCTCTGGATCTCTTGAGAAATTTTGTGCAGTTTCCCTTGGATGTATCCGGTAGTCTAAAAACTCAAGGACAAATTGCAGGAACCTTATTAAATCCTCGTATTCAGGGTAATTTTGCCTTTATTGACGGTGCAATTAATGCCCAAAATATTAATCAGGATATAATTGGTTTATTTACCTATAATCAGTATCGTTTTGATTTGCGGACAACCTCCTCCGAATCAATCCAAATCTATGCCAGCATTCCCTATCCTCCCTTACCGGGTAATGATCAATTAAAAATCCAAGCAAAATTGGGAACCGATGCAATCAAATTAATTGAAGCTATCAGTCAAAACGCCATCGAATGGGTTAACGGTGAGGGAGAGGTAGTTCTTTCAGCGATGGGAAGATTAGATATAAAAGAGGGCTTAAAAATCAAAGATTTAGAAGCAAATGGTATAGTTACTCTTAATAATGCCGCTATCCGCAGTGTTGCTTTTCCAGAGATTTTAACCGTAAATGGCCGCATTGGGTTAACCCCTGAAAGCTTAACAGTAGAGGAATTACAAGGCTCGATCGCTGACAGACAAATTTCTGTGGTGGGAGTTTTACCTTTCTTTCAAGCCATCAAAAATAATCCTAATCCGTTAACAGTTAATATTCAAGAGGGAGATATAGCAATTAATGGTCTTTATCGGGGATTAATTGCTGGGAATGCCATGGTGACAGGAACAATTCAGCAACCAATTATCGGGGGGAATGTGCGTCTTTCTAGGGGTAAAGTTTTTCTTCCTCGCACAGCAGAAATTAATCAAGAAACGGATAAACCAGTGAGTCGCTGGCTGCATCCTCTCAACATTCCTCAGACGACAAATATTACTCCAGTTTTAAATAATTTCCAAGTGTCTTTAGCAGGATTATCAATCGAACAAGAACCTTTGTATCAATTTGATTTTAGTGGTGCTTTAACCTTGAACGGTCCGCTCACTCCACTGGAGAAATTACAAACCAATGGAGTGATTAATCTCGATCGAGGACGGGTTAGTTACATCGATACTCGTTTTCTTCTTAACCGACGCAATCAAAATGTTATTGTTTTCGATTCTAGTCGCGGGTTGGGACTTTTTAATCCCTTTGTTGATATTCAACTGCGAACAATTCTCAGCGAATTTTCTCAATCTCGCGATTTTGCTATCTCCCGTCCGGGGGGAGATTTTCCTAGCAATGAAATTCCCGATGATAGCCTCAATCGCATTCAAAGGATCGATGTCACCCTCAGCGTTGAAGGGGAATTAAACCGCTTGCTACCAAATTTAGGACGTAATCTCAATGAAGTGTGCCAAATTCGTCCCGATAGTCCACCTTTTCCCCTAGAGGAAAACTATACAGATACAGAATTACAAAAAGCTGCTAATTGTTTACAAGCAGTGGCTTTTGCTAGAGGTGAAGATGAGGGATTGCTTAATACTCCCCTAGTTAAATTAACCAGCACTCCCCCCCGCAGCCAAGGGGAAATCATTCGACTTTTGGGGGAACAATTGCTGTCGGTTTTTAATGGTTTACAGGGGAAAAATACAGAACAATTAATTCAATTTGGAGTGGTTCAGTTGGCGATTCCCCTCTTAGCCCAAGGGGTCGTGTATGATGTGGAGAATGCGGTTAGTAATGCGATCAGGGCAACGGATTTTAATATTCTTCCCAATTTGGAAACCGTCTATCGAGTCAATTCCCAGTCTTTTATTCGCTTTTCCTACGATTACAATTTGAATGAGTTTACCGTCCGCTATCAAACTCAATTTTAAAGTAAGATGGCTGGATAAAGAGGCAAAATTAGGTTATACTTCATCCTGATAATCAACCCGATAGGTAGGTAGAAAATAAGAAATATTATTTTTTTACTTTTGACTTTTTACTTTTGACTTTTTACTTGATATTCTATGATTATTCGCGAGGCCAAAGAAACAGATTTACCAACAATTATCGAGATTTATAATGCTGCTGTTCCCACTCGCAAGGCCACCGCAGATTTAAAGCCTATTTCCCTCGAAAGTCGGCGAGAATGGTTTAAAAAGCACGATCCTGAACAGTATCCCATCTGGGTAATAGCGATCGAAGGTCGGGTGGTGGGTTGGCTGAGTTTACAGATGTTTTATGGTCGTGTCGCTTACCAAAAAACGGCAGAGGTTAGTTTATATATTGCCCCCGATTATCAAGGTCGTGGAATCGGTAAATTATTAGTAGAATATGCCCTGAATCGCTGTCCCAAATTGGGTATATCTAATCTTATGTGTATTATTTTTGCCCACAATCAAGCCAGTATTCGTCTCTTTGAAAAATTCGGCTTTCAACGATGGGGTTATTTACCTCAAATTGCCGATCTAGACGATTTTCTGGCTGATGTGGTCATTTTAGGAAAAAAAGTCGCTTAAATAGGCAATTTTCCCCATAGCTAGACTATAATTCTAGACTTAATTGAATATAAGCATTTTCCGGTTCGCCTAGAGATGGTTTCTGGGTGAGAGAAAAGAGATAGTCCTCATACCAAATCTCAGAACTTCCCGCACATTTTTCATCTCTAAATAACCATTGTTGAAACACTTGTTCTCTACCATCCTGAGGGGCAACAATCTGATAAACTTTTAGAGATTTTTTAGCAATTCTCTGGCTGCCCTTGCTGGTTAATTCATAACCTAACAAGTTCAAACAATTACGAATAATCGTCAGAGGACGGGAAGTATTAGAGAGGTTAATCTTGGTGATAGTTTTAATCTCGTTGCGGTTTTTAATGGCGATTTCGGCCATTTTTTGTAAATCGGCATCATGATTAGTTAATTCTCTTTCAGGGTTAGCTAATAATACGGGAATTCCTAACACTTCTAACGTCCCGATAATCACTCCTAATTGACTACCATTAAAATCAGGAATAAATAAACTTCCGTGACCTGATTCTATCAGTTTACGGGCAATTAAAGCATCTCGATCGCACAAAAATTGTCGCCCAATTGTCAAAAAGTAATGTAAGCGTAGTTCTTGATACCATCCCTGATCATCTTTAATCACTAATTGCGGTGTGACGGGGATTCCATAGCGTTTGTATAGGTCATATTTCCTGATAATTCTCCTTTCTTTCACTGACTTAATTAACTGTTTTTTAAGCCAACGATATTCTGATTCCGTGATCTCGGCTGCGCTGGCAATTGCCTCGCATTCAGAACGATAATTATGTTCCCTAATTTCTTCAATTGCTTCCGTTAACTGATTATTTATTTCTAGTTCTTCTTCCTGATTCCGTTCTTTAATTCTATGACCTTCTGCTTGTAAAATACCTAAGATTGACTGACGATAATTAAGCATATAAGCATTTACTCGCACAGCCATTTTTGCCCAGCAGAGGAGAGATTCCGCTTGAAAATTTGTATCTAAATCCTCAAGAGATTCTAAATCTGATTGGTGTAGTAAGCGAATATTAACCTCCGTTAATCGGTGTCCAGAGGTGAGAAGTTTGGGGATAGAAGTGGAACCATTACCAACCTGATTAAATCCGTACACTGCTGACCAAATATAACGAGGAATATTCTCTCTAATTCTCCCTAAAAATTGAGCGATAGAAGTGGGAGTTTGAATTCCCTGTGCTAAACACCAAACCGAGGTAAAGTGTTGCTGAATATCAATACTAATTCCCGTTTCAATCGCAGGACTAGCTAGAACTATATCATAGTTAAGCAACAACTGATTTAAATTGCCAATCGCTTGATAGGCAGCGTGACTAGAATCTGGCAATGACTCTGAATCTATCCGCAGAATTTTCTTCTGAGGAAATTGCTTTCTTAGATAAGATTCTAGGGTAATTGTCCCCCATTTGCTGGTTAATTTTTGTGCTGATAGACAAACAAAAGGTTTTCCTCCCTCTTTAATATGTTTAACTAAATCCTTAACTAGCTGTTGGGGAGTATTATCAGAGTAGTTATAAACTCGCCAAGCTTCCTGATAATTAGGTTTCCAATCGTTACTAATCAAGAAAGTTTCTAGTTTAATAGCTGCTAAAGAAGTTAGATATTCTAGGGAAATATCACTTAAATCAGCATCAGCAACTAAGACTTTTCCCCCGCTGCTGACCACAGTTTGGAGTAGAGACTTTAAAGACTTTAAAATTGCTACTCGATTAGTTTTACAAGTATCCCCATTTAACCCATGCCATAAAACTTGTTCGATCTCATCGATAATAATCATAGCTCCTTGCCAATCTTCCGCATGAAATTTAGCTTGTGATTGGGGATGGAGAGAGTCAATACATAAACCATAACCGTAAATTTGTGCCGCAGGATTATCTCTAACTTTGCTAATATAGTTTAAACCAAAGCGTTGACATAGCTCCTCTACCAGTTTGACTCGATGACCAATAACTAAAACTTTTTGTTGATTGGCAATAGCCTGTTTAACTATCTTAGCTAAAAACTCAGTTTTTCCTGTACCTTTAGCCGATTTAATCGCCATTAACTGCGCTGATGTAGGGATAGCAATATCTGGCAAGTAACGGCTATTTAACTCTAGATGAGGTGGGAGAGTTAAACTATTTAAACTCGCTGCCTTCCAAATTTCCCAAGAGGTAGCTTTTTGATAGACTTGTTGGAAGTAATCTTCTCCTCGATTGATTAGTAAATCATCCACCCCTTTACCGTCAGCAGCATCCCAAGTAACCACCTTTACCTGACAGTTAGCCTGACTGAATAGATAACCCATTCTCTGTAAAGCTAAATTAACCGCTTGTTGGTTCTTTGGTTTAGTTTCTTGATCAAAAACTAGATAAATCTTTCGTCCTGAATTAGCTAATTTTTCTAGCTGCGGAATTAGATGAGATTTGCCGATTCTTCTACCTAATTCGTCCTTGGGAGTACGATAACCATTGTGAATTCCGGGTAAGGCAATTGTCGCATAACCTGCTGTTAGTAATGCCCCCGCTTTTTTCGCTCCTTCCGTAAGACAAATAGGTATCTCTGGATGTTTAATTACCCAAGACCAAAAACCGAGATCCTCTTGCTTATTATCCACTTCTTCAGTTAAAATATTAATACTGATATGCTGGGCTATCCTTTGCCAAATTTTCAGGGGAACCCGCAAAGCAAAGACTCCCGTAGGGGTTTGGGGAGGATGTTCGTACTTAATCGGTTTAGCCTTATCAAGGCTTAAACGGGGAAAATCGGGCTTAAAACAGCCCCAAAGGTCATAATTACCCGTTAATAAGTCAATTCCTGAACACCACCAACCGCCTTGACTGATATGTTCATAACGCTTGAGAATATCATCCCTAACTCTGCCATCATTGCGTCGCGGTAATTCTTGGGAGTAGAGTAGGTATTCACTGGGAGATAACCCCGCTAAACCGGTGACATTGAGTTCGATTAACTCCGCATCCACCCCGCTATCACGCCATTCTTCTAAATATTTCATCCTTGTCCTCTACTCGCTAGACGCTATATATAGCGTTTTTGTTCTATTATTCTAGCGGTAAGCCACTAAATAGCGAAAAGAGAAAATTTACTCTCTCAGAGGTTCTCAGAGGAAATTTGACTTTTAATCCACTCTTGTCTTAAATTATCGAAAAGTTAAGAACAAATAAAGTCTGACCACAACCTCCTCAGCAGTCAAGCAGAATCGGATCAAAAGTATTTTGTCAATCTGTTTTTCCTATCAAACAATAGCTTTTTTGTCAAGCATACAAAAGAACTATTTTCTGGAAAAAATTCTTGATTTTTTTCCAGAAAATGTCATCCAAAACACTGTTTTTAGGGAACAAAATAATCCTGACTATACCATATATAGAGTGATAGGATTATTTAACACGCTAGATGTTGTGTTTTCCCAGAAAATCTGATAGAATACTCTAGTACAAATAGATTAATTTGTCAAATTTTTTAACGCCGCAATTTCCTAATTATGCAATCAAAGCCCTTGACTACTGCCGTCTCCATTCACAAAAATAACGAAGTAATACCCTTTCGTTCTACCCCTTTAGCTAATATGGGCAGCCATGGAATTAGAGTGATTCGGCGCGATGGTTCCACCACAAGCTTAAATATCGGCAAAATTCGCGACGTGGTAGAGTGGGCTTGTGAGGGCAAAAAAGTCAATTCAATCGCCTTAGAAGCGGGTTTAACCACACGCCTGCGGGATGGGATTACCACTAGGGAAATACAGGATAATTTAATTAATTGCGCCCTAGAAATGTGTAGTCCAGAGGAACCGGATTGGCGCTATGTGGCGGGAAGATTGCATATTTGGAGTCTTTGGAAAGATACCTTAGTAGCCCGGGGTTATCAGTACGGAAATTACGAGAAAACTGTCAAAACTCAAGTTAAAAAGTTGCTATACGACGAAAGGATTCTCATCTATTCCGAGGCAGAATTAAAAGAAGCTGGTTCTTGGATTAATCCCGATTGGGACATCGATTATGATTACGCCGGAGCATTGTTAATCACTAGCCGTTATTTACTCAAAAATGAGTTACCCCAAGAGGCATTATTAACCTGTTCCTTACTGCTTGCCACTGTGGAAGAACCAGCTAATAGACTCCACTGGGCGAAGAAATTTTATCAAGCAATCGCTCAAAGAAAAATCTCTCTCGCCACCCCAATTTTAGCCAATTTACGCACTCCCAAAGGTTCCCTAACCAGTTGTTTTATCCTCTCCATTGACGACAGTTTAGAAAGCATTTTCGACGAGCTTACTAATGCTGCCCGCATCTCAAAAAATGGTGGCGGTGTCGGGGTGAATGTGAGTAGAATTCGCGCCACTGGTAGCTGGGTAATGGGGAAAGCTAATGCTTCCGGGGGGATTATTCCTTGGATTAAATTACTCAACGATACAGCTATTGCAGTAAATCAGGGGGGAAGACGCGCCGGGGCAGTAACTATCGGTGTTGACATCTGGCATTTAGATGTGCCAGAATTTCTGGAAATGCAGACAGAAAACGGTGATCAAAGACGCAAAGCTTATGATGTTTTTCCCCAATTAGTTATCACCGATGAATTCATGCGTCGGGTGATAAATAAAGACGAGTGGACATTAGTAGATCCCTACGAAGTTCGCAATAAATTAGGTATAGAATTAGCGGAACTATGGGGGGAAGAATTTGAAGAGGCCTATCGTTTAGTAGAAGCTAATTTAGATCAAGAGATTCTCCTCTATAAAAAAATCAATGCCCGGGACTTATTTAAAAGTATCATGCGTTCCCAAGTAGAAACAGGAATGCCCTACATTGCCTTCAAAGATACCATCAATCGCGCTAATCCTAATAAACATGATGGCTATATCCCCGGTGTAAATTTATGCGTCGCGGGAGAAACAAAAATTCTTACTGACCGAGGACAAATAGCAATCGCTGATTTGGTGGGGGAATATGTTAATGTCTGGAATGGATTGGAGTGGTCAGAAGTATTAGTTAAAAAGACTGGAGAAAACCAGCCTTTATTAAAGGTAAATTTCTCTAACGGAGAGGCCTTAGAATGTACTTACTACCATAAGTTTTACGTTCAGAAAAACTACAAGGGAACCGTGGAAATTGTCGAGGCAAAAGACCTCAAACAAGGAGATAAATTAATTAAATACCATCTACCTCTTGTCCAGTCAGAAAATGATCTTGACTTTCCCTACGCTTACACCGCAGGATTCTTTTCTGGAGATGGGAGTTACGGAAACAATGGAATGCCAGAAGTTGACCTATACGGAGTTAAAAAAGAGTTACTTCCCTTATTGGCTATTCGTAACAAATATCGGGGAAATGGCTCTATTGAAAAAGGTACTTTTTGGAGAAAAGAAACCGATACCCTAGCGGTATATCATGACAGTAAACAAGATCGGATCGTCTGTAAACTCCCGTTAGATATTCCCAGTAAATTTACAGTTCCTCTCAATGGTTACACAATTAAATCTCGTTTAGAATGGTTAGCTGGTTTACTTGATGCCGATGGAACAGTTGCCCGCAATGGTTCTAACGAGTCTCTCCAGATTGCTGCTGTTAACCGGCAATTTTTGCTCGATATTCGCCTAATGTTACAGACTTTAGGAGTTGATTCCAAAGTTACTTTTATGGATGACGGTGGCTATAAATTGATGCCAAATGGAAAGGGAAATTATCAAGAATATCTCTGTCAACCAAAATATCGTTTACTGATTAATTCTGTCGGACTATTTCAACTTGGTCAATTGGGACTTAAAACCCATCGCTTACAATGGACTTTAAAAGAACCCCAACGTTCGGCCACTCAGTTTATCCGCATTGAATCGGTAGAGTTAACCTGTCGTCGAGATGACACCTACTGTTTTACAGAACCCAAGCGTCATCTGGGAATGTTTAACGGCATTCTAACAGGACAATGCACCGAATCTTTCAGCAATGTCACCCCCGATAAAACTGCCCATTGTTGTAATTTAGTTAGCCTTAATTTAGCCAATATCGACAGGGAAGAAATCGAGTCTAATTGTCAAATCGCTGTCAGGATTCTCGACAATACTATCGATATCACTAATCCTCCCTTTGATAATGCTAAAAACCACAACGATAAATATCGCACTATTGGGGTAGGGGCGATGGGATTGGCTGACTGGTTAGCTAAACGGAAATTATCCTACAATAACCTGTCAGAAATTAGTAATTTATTTGAAGAAATTGGCTATTGGTGTACCTATTCCTCGATGGAATTAGCCAAAGAACGCGGTGCTTATCAAGCTTTCTTGGGTAGCGAATGGAGCCAAGGTAAATTAATCGGTGCCAAACCAGTGGCATGGTTTTTAAATAACGCGGTGCAACCGCAAAGATGGCAACAATTAGCAACAGATATTCAACGATTTGGCATCCGTAATTCCCATATTACCGCCATTGCTCCTAATACTTCCTCTAGTTTGGTACAGGGATGTACCGCTAGTGTTTTGCCGGTTTATAGTCGCTTTTTCTACGATAAATGGGCAAAAGGAACCGTTCCCATCGCACCACCTTTTATTGAAGAAGCTTTCTGGTTTTATTCAGAGAACAAAAATCTCGAACAGCAGCAGGTGGTAAAAGCGATCGCTACCATGCAAGAATGGATCGATACGGGGATTTCTATGGAGTTATTATTCAACCTCAATGAAGGGGTTTATTTCCCCGCAGAACCCAACCGTTGTCTCACTGCCAAAGATATCTTTGATACCCTAGTTATGGCGTGGGAATTGGGGTGTAAAGCGATTTATTATATCCGTACCGTACAAAAGGACAATTTTCGAGAGTCTGACGATAGTTGTTCTAGTTGCGCTAATTAAGGTTAACTTCGGTGGGCAATGCCCACCTTAATTTTTTTACATCAAAGATTAGGACTGATAAAATGAGTTTTATTAATCACCTAATCACAGCTATGGATAAGACTTTATACGAACAGGATTACTATCTCTGGATAGAGAAAACCATATCTTTACTAGAAAATCATCAATTTTCCGATTTAGATTTAGATAATCTCCTCGAGGAGATTAAAAGTATGGGTATTAAGGAAAAACATACCTTAACAAGTTTATTGACTAGAATAATCCAACATTTGCTGCAACTCGCTTATTGGCAATCGGAAAGCCAATATAATGCTAATCACTGGAAAGGAGAAATTACTATTTTTAGAATTGATTTATGGGAAGTTCTTGATGATAATCCAAGTTTAAAGTCCTATCTAGAGAATAGTTTTGATAAATGTTATCAGTCAGCCCTTCGTATCCTAGCTAGAAAAATGGGAGTAAAAATCAATACTTTGCCCACGGAAAAAATTCTCACTCTTGCCCAAGCTTTGGATGATGATTGGTTTCCTGAATATGAGGATAATAATCATTGATGATTTGGTTGGATTATAGTTAATTAAGGTGAGGGACTATGGAAAAGAACTTATACGAACAGGATTACTATCTCTGGTTAGAGAAAACCATATCTTTACTAGAAAATCGCCAGTTTTCTGAGTTGGATTTAGAAAATTTAATTGAAGAAATAAAAGATATGTCCAGAAGAGAACGTCAGAAGTTAGAGAGGTTACTAACTAAACTCTTGGAACATTTACTTAAATTAACTTATTGGCAACCTAAGCGCGATTACAATAAAAACAAGTGGCGACGGGAGATTTTAAATTTTCGCATTCAAATAAAAAGAATTATTAGCAACAAAAAGGATGGAACTTATAATACAAACTTAGTATCTTACCTCACCGAGATTCTTGAGCAATGTTATGAGGATGCTTGCCATCTATTTATCGAAGGTTCTGGCATCGATAAAAGACTTTTAAGTGCTACACCTATTGGAGCAATCGACCAAATTTTAGATGAAAATTGGTTTCCTGAGTTTCTCGGAGAGGATTAAGCAATGAAGAGTGATTTATACGAAAAAGATTACTATCTCTGGATAGAGAAAACCATATCTTTACTAGAAAATAATCGGTTTTCTGATTTAGATTTAGAGAATTTAATTGACGAAATTAGTAGCATGGGTAAAAGTGAGAAACGAAGTTTAGAAAGTTATTTAACTCGGTTATTAGAACATTTGCTGAAACTAGCTTACTGGGAATCGGAATTAGAATATAATCAAAGAGGATGGAAAAATGAAATTAGGAATTTCCGTCGTGCCATAAAAAGAATTATTGCCGATAGTCCTAGTCTACAGCCTTATCTAATTGAAATTTTTAACAACTCTTTTCAAGAAGCTCGTATTTCTTTGATCGAATTATCTGGAATGGCTGAAAATTTGGTCAGTTTAGCTCCAATTTGCACTATAGAACAGGCTTTAAATGAGGATTGGTTTCCTGAAATCTCAAAATAATATTGACAGAGTATAAAAGCAAGTGAAGTGGGTAATTATGGAAAAGAACTTATACGAAAAGGACTACTATCTCTGGCTAGAGAAAACCATATCTTTACTAGAAAATCATCAATTTTCTGATTTAGATTTAGAGAATTTAATTGAAGAAATAAAATCTATGTCTATCAGTCAACAGAAAGCCCTTAAAAGTAATCTAACTGTGATTTTATGGCATTTACTAAAATACTTACAAGAGCCAGAAAAACAAACCAGAAGCTGGGCATTAACCCTTTTTGAGCATCGCGAAAGAATCGAAGAAGATTTAGAAAATAGCCCTAGTCTTAAGATTTTTTTAACAGAAGAAAATTTAAAAAAATGCTACAATAAGGCCAGAAAAAAAGCCGCCATTGAAACAGGAATAAACCTAGAGAAATTCCCGAACTATTGCCCATTTACTTTGGCAGAAGCCCTAGATTTTGAATTTATTCCTAATCAAAAGATTTGACTTTTTACCGAAAATATATTATAACCTAAAAGTGCCATAATATCCAAGTAATCATGTCCTTACATTTAGTTAATTCTTGCCCTTCGATGCCCATTTCCCCGATCTTCAATCCGGCGGGAGATGATGCGATCGAAAACCGTTCGATCTGGTTTGGTAACACCACCAACCTGATGCAATTAAACGATGTCCGCTACACCTGGGCGGTGGGTTTATATCAACAAATGCGCGAAAATTTCTGGATTCCGCAACGATTAGATATCACTCAAGACGTGACTGAATACGGGCATCTTACCGACGAAGAAAGATATGCTTATGATGGTATTTTATCCTATCTAACTTTTCTTGATTCCGTGCAAACCTGTAATATTCCCCACCTAAAAGGTAGCGTCACTGCGCCAGAAATTAGTCTTTGTATGGCGGAACAAATTTCTCAAGAGGCCATGCACAATCAAAGTTATCAATACTTAATTGAAACGATTATTCCCTCCGATCGCCGAGGCGAAGTTTATGACTTTTGGCGCACCGATAAAGTTCTCAAGGATCGCTGTGAATTTATTGCTAGTCTCTACCAGCAATACATCGACAAAAAAACTACTGAAAGCTATTTTATCGCCCTTCTTGCCGATTATTTGCTAGAGAGTTTGTATTTTTACAACGGCTTTATCTTTTTCTATAATCTCGCTTCTCGACAGCTAATGTCCGGTAGTGCTGACGTTTTCAAAATGATCAACCGGGACGAATTAAGTCACGTCCGTTTGTATCAGAAACTTATTCCCGAAGCCATGGCAACTTTTTCCCATTCTGTTGAACAGATTTATGAGATGTTCGATACGGCCGTTAAACACGAATGTCGCTGGACAAATCACATTGTTGGCAACGACATTTTAGGTATTACCGAATACAGTACCGAACAGTACACCAAATACCTCGCTAATATTCGGCTGAAAGCGATCGGACTTGAGCCTTTATACAAGGAAGAAAAGTATAACAAAAGTCCCTATAACCATCTGGAACGCTTCTCCGATACCAAAAAAGAAGGCCACACCAAAGCTAACTTTTTTGAAGCAACCGTTACCAGTTATGTTATGTCTTCTGGCTTAACTGGATGGGATGAAATTTAAAATTTAAGGGATAATAATGACCCAATTTCCTACCATAAAGTGGCAATTTTGTCAAATATTTTGATAACTTTTGACCCTCTATTCGCTGGGGTTCAAGGGGCTTTTTGCTCCTTGTCCCCCGCTCAACCTTTAACGATCCCTACTGGCATCTCGGTAATTATAAGTAGCTAGACACAATTAATTACATATATCTAGGGGTTGCTGAATAAATCTAAAAACCTTGTTGGGTAAGACTTTTAGGCTTTTTTGAAATCAAAAAGTGCCAGCCATTGGAGTGATCAGGGGGAAAATTAAGGTACTTTTTCCCTGAAAATTAGGTAATTGACCCCCTGAAAATGGGTAAAACCCTACACCCCACACCCCACACCCCACACCCTGTCCCCACGAAAAACTTTTTGCCGCAAACCCTAATTATGACGATTGCCATCATAATGAATTCTCGCCCCGGCCCATTGCAATTTTTCCTGTAGAGTCTGATAAAAAGAATAGCTTTCCCGCAGGATAATAAATTGGGCGAATTTTTCAGCTTTGGTAACTCCCACCCATTGCCCAGGCCAAATGGAAGTGGCTAAAGCACCATCCATCCAGAGTTTAGTGTTTAATTCGTAGTCTCCCAGAGGCCAAATACTGACCAGAGATGCCGGGGGAATGACAATCGGCCGACTGGAAAGACTCAAGGGACAAATCGGGGTGACAGCGATCGCTTCCATGCCGGGGTGTATAATCGGGCCATTAGCGGAAGCGGTGTAACAGGTGGACCCCGTGGGAGTAGCCACTAATAAACCATCTCCTTGGTACTGATCTACTACTTCCCCGTCCACTTCGATTTCGAGGATCGAGGTGGGCATCCTATCGATACTAGCGGGTTTCACACACATCTCATTCAGGGCATAAAATGCCTCGCTCACTGCCTGCGGGTTTCTTTTATCCCCTTCATAGATTCTGGCAGTTAACATCATCCGTTGTTGTACCGCATAGTGATCGGATTGTAAACGCTCCCAGACCGTCTCCGTATCTTGGAAAATCTCAAAAGGTTCCGTTAAAAATCCCAGATGGCCGCCGACATTCACCGCTAAAATTGGAATGTCTTCCTGAGCTAAATAGCGAGCGGCGGCTAAAATGGTTCCATCTCCCCCCAAAACGATGGCGAGGTCGATTTTTTCCGATGCTGAGGCTAAAAATACTGGATAGGGATTATCTTTAAAGCCACTGGGTCCCATTAAAACTTTACACTGACGGGCTTCTAACTGTTTAGCGCATTTTTCCGCCCATGCTTTACTTTGGGGATGGTTGGCCTTATGGGCGATGATTACTTGTTTTAACTGCACGGAGTTGAGACCTTGTTCGGAGGTTCTATACTTTTAACAATACCAAGACCGGGCAGATCGGGTGAAAAGTAAAAAGTAAAAAGTGGGTTGGGAGATGGGGAAGTGGGGAAGTGGGGAAGTGGGGAAGCTGTCTCATCACCCTATCACCCCAAAACCCTATCACCCTATCTCCTCTTGCCTCATCTCAACTGGCAATTTAAATACTTAACAGCTTATAATTGTATTAAGATGTGTAACAATTCTCTGGCAAACTCTTGACAAAGGATAACAAATCTGCTCTCCCAAAAAACAGGAAAGGTTTTATTTCTATGACATTAATTCAAACCGCCCAATTATCGCTGGAAACCTCGGCTTTAGCCTTTTTTAAGCAGACAGAAGGACGCTGGCAATCCCAGAGACGTTATTACACCCTCACCCAAGAAACGGAACCCCAAGAAGTTATCAGCGCCATCGAGATTAAATATTTACCCCAAGGCAGCGAACCATTAATTCAACTTGCCCGTTTACATAATCTGGAAGATACAACTTTATTAGGTGGTACGGAAGTCACTTGGCAAAGTAATTATCTCCGTCCCCAGAGTAAAAAACCCTCCAACGGTTCGACTATATTCGGTATTTTAGATAATATTCTCTATCGCGATCGGGGATTTGCGACGGATAAACCCGTTAGCGCTATTTATACCTTTCCTAACCCCTCTACTCTCTGTCTGAGAACAGAATACGCCGGTTCTGTCTTTGAAGAAGAAATTAAACTCATCGGTCAACAATATCGTACTCGACAAACGATTATCTCTCGCGCCGGTCAAGAATTGATGATCGGTCAATATCTAGAAAAACGGGTCAATTAGTCAAAAAATCGGCGGCTATTCCCATAATTTTGACTTCTATCCTAGTAAGAGGGCTGAAATCAAGTCAGCCCTCTTACTAACTCCCCTTTAAACTGGGGTTAGATTTTCTTGATTCTGACTAGCGAGAAACTTCTCTAATTCCGTAATCGCATCGGCATCGACCTTAGTTTGCATAGGACAGAATTTCGGTCCACACATCGAACAAAACTCCGCAGTCTTATAGATATCTGCGGGTAAAGTCTCATCGTGGTATTCCTTAGCGCGATCGGGATCCAAGGATAACTGAAATTGACGATTCCAATCGAAATTATAACGAGCAATTGAGAGTTCATCGTCACGATCGCGCGCTCCGGGACGATGACGGGCGATATCTGCCGCATGAGCCGCTATTTTGTAGGCAATTAAGCCATTTCGCACATCTTCAGCGTTGGGTAAACCGAGATGTTCTTTCGGGGTGACATAACATAACATCGCCGTCCCGTACCAACCCGCCAAAGCCGCCCCGATCGCCGAAGTGATATGATCGTACCCTGGAGCAATATCGGTGACAAGAGGACCAAGAACATAGAAAGGTGCTTCGCTACACTCCTCCATTTGTTTTTTCACATTAAATTCAATTTGATCCATGGGAACATGGCCAGGTCCTTCCACCATCACCTGTACATCGTGTTCCCAAGCGCGGCGCGTCAGTTGGCCGAGGGTTTTCAATTCCGCTAATTGGGCTGCATCGGAAGCATCGTGGGTACAACCGGGACGCAGGGAGTCACCGAGACTAAAAGAAACGTCATAACGCTTGAAAATCTCGATAATTTCGTCGAAATGGGTGTAGAGAGGATTTTGCTTGTGGTGGTGTAGCATCCACTTAGCAATAATACCACCACCCCGGGAGACAATCCCGGTCAGACGAGTTTTGACTAAAGGCAGGTGTTCGATGAGGATTCCCGCATGAATCGTCATGTAATCCACCCCTTGCCCGGCGTGTTTTTCGATAATATGGAGGAAATCTTCGGGGGTGAGTTTTTCAATATTGCCGTGAACGCTTTCCACCGCTTGATAGATGGGTACAGTACCGATGGGGACAGGAGAAGCATTGATAATCGCGGTGCGAATTTCGTCCAAATTACCGCCACCGGTGGAAAGATCCATCACCGTATCCGCGCCGTATTTGACCGCTAGGTGTAATTTTTCCAGTTCTTCGTTAATATTCGAGGAGTTAGGGGAAGCTCCGATATTAGCATTAACTTTACACTTAGAAGCAATACCGATCGCCATAGGTTCGAGATTGAGGTGATTGATATTAGCCGGAATAATCAGTCTTCCTCGGGCGATTTCGCTGCGAATCAATTCGGGAGAGAGATTTTCCCGTTTTGCCACATAAGCCATCTCTTCGGTAATTATCCCCTGACGGGCGTAGTGCATTTGCGATACATTTGCTTGTCCGCGCCGGGGGGCAACCCATTCTTGTCTCATAATTTTATTTCCTCTGTAAACAGCTTCCCTACGCTGGAATTACCCAGTCTCAGGTTCTAAGGGTCTTTCTCAGCCTGATTGCCTCAGACACCCCTAGCTATGACGGCAATTGTATCACTGTTGAGGACTCGGCAGATAAAGCTTAAGATTGTTGTTTGATTAGGCAGTTAAGCTAAAACGCACTTAGACCACCTAAAATAGAAATAGTAATTTTAGAAAAATCGGTGGTGATTCATACTAAATCTGGTTATTAAAAACTGATTATTTATTCCCCCTTCTGCCTCTTGCCTGTTCCATGAGTGCCTGTCCTGATATGTAGCCTATACTCAACGGATTTGGTATCAGAAGTAGTTCTGGATAAGCAATAGTATATTGTCGAGCAAATACTGGTAAAATTTTCCATAATTTTCGAGCCGATTTATGGCTTCTATTTTTTAGATAAAAACCAATAATTTTTCTGGTACTTGTATCAATAGCCAACCTAATATATAGCTTGATTTTTTGAGAAAATATCAAGAACCACATCTTATACTAAATCCTGTTTAAAAGCTATAGGGGAGAAACAATCCATAGCTACGGATTTAGTAAGTAGTCGGACATAAATTCTGTCGTCTGTCTTAAGAAATGTAATTCTGGCAATTCTTGCTGACTCCGGACTCCCACGGTTAACTTTACTTTTGTCCGACCACTTAACTGATAAGTAGCTGGACACAATTAATTACACATATATAACTACCTTTTGCCTCTTGCCTCTTGCATGAGTGCCTATCCTAACCAAGAAGTTAATTTTGTCCTATTACTTATCACTACCCCTCTCCCAGGCCTTCCATAAGAAAAATCCAGCTAAATTATCTCTAGCCGGACAGGGTAGTAAATTTTCAGCAGTGGGAAAACACTTCTAGGCTATGTGAGCAACTCACCATTAGTTACCGATTAAAATCAGAGCAATCAGTGATTCAACTCACAACCAATTCTAGGCTTCCACTAAACGAAAAGCCGCACCCAAACCGACAGCGATCTCATCGGGAGAAATTTTCCCATCATGGTTAATATCGATCGCATCGAATACCGCATCGGTTCCCGCCCATTCTTCCCGGGTGATGAAACCATCCCCATCATGATCATAAACTCGAAAAATATCTTCGGCGGCGTGTTCTAGGGTTGACTGACCTTCCAACTGGGTTAAACGTTGAATCAGCAGTTGTTCTAATAACTCTAAAGCTTTGGTAAAACCTTGAATACCTTCCGCTAGTTTTTCGGAAGCCATAGCATCTTCGGCGTGCATTTTCTCAAAATTCGCTTTATCCATGGCAATTTTGACAATATCAAGGGTTGCGGCCTGGTCTGGATCGAGCTTACGGGGTAAATCGGCTTCTGTCTCTTGCAATTGTTCGAGCAGTTTCGGGGAAATGGTTAAAAGATCACAACCGGCTAACTCGCGAATTTCACTGATATTGCGGAAACTTGCCCCCATAACTTCGGTTTTATAACCAAACTTTTTATAGTAGTTATAGATCTGGGTAACGGATTGGACTCCGGGATCTTCAGCACCAACGTAGTCTTTACCAGTTTCTTTTTTATACCAATCGAGAATCCGACCGACAAAGGGAGAAATTAAGGTTACTCCCGCCTCCGCACAGGCGATCGCCTGATGAAAACCGAATAATAGGGTTAAATTACAGTGAATTCCCTCTTTTTCGAGGACTTCTGCGGCTTTAATCCCTTCCCAAGTCGAGGCAATTTTAATTAAGACTCTTTCTCTAGAGATACCCGCTTGTTCATACTGGGAAATGAGATAACGGGCCTTGTCGATGGTAGCTTGGGTATCGTAGGAAAGACGAGCATCCACTTCGGTGGAGACGCGGCCGGGGACGATTTGCAGGATTTGTAGGCCAAAACCGATCGCTAGGCGATCAAAAGCTAATTTGGCCACATCTTCCGGGGTGGCCTGCTCTCCTAATTCTTTTCTGGCCGCTTGCAGGGTTTGATCGACAATCGGCTGATATTGGGGCATTTGGGCCGCGGCCGTAATCAGGGAGGGGTTAGTGGTGGTATCTTGGGGGGTAAAAGCTTCGATCGCTTGGATATCGCCGGTATCGGCAACAACCACTGTAAATTGGCGTAATTGTTCTAGTAAGGTTTTAGCCATGACTTCTCCAGATGCGTGTTAACACGAGACTTCATCCACATCTTAGCCATTCGATCGAGAGGAAGGGGAAAATTCCCGATTGATTTAATTCCCAAGCACAGACCCGGCCAAAGTAAGGATAAGCCCGGAAATCTTTTGGCCACTTCTTGCCCAAAGTCTTCTATTTATGATAGTATTAGTGATTGTGTCGATTTAATAAAACGGAGTTTATGCCCAAGCTAAAAACGCGAAAGGCGGCGGCCAAACGATTCGAGGCCACGGGAAGCGGCAAAAAAATCAAACGTCGCAAAGCCTTCAAAAATCACCTACTCGATCATAAAAGTGCCGAACGCAAGCGCCGTCGTTTGTCCCAGATTACCTTGGTACACGAGCGCGACGAGAAGGAAGTGCGCTTAATGTTGCCCTATTTGTAAGTTTTCCAGAAAAATTGTCTAAAGGATTATCATGTCTAGAGTAAAACGGGGGAATGTCGCCCGCAAGCGACGCAAAAAAGTTCTCAAATTAGCCAAAGGTTTTCGCGGTTCTCACTCGCGCTTATTCCGTACCGCTAACCAACAGGTAATGAAGGCCTTGCGGAATGCCTATAGAGACCGTCGCAAACGGAAACGCGATTTTCGTCGTCTTTGGATTACCCGCATTAACGCGGCTGCCCGTCAACAGGGCATCAGTTACAGCCAACTGACCGGACAATTAAAGAAAGCTAATATCCTCCTGAATCGGAAAATGTTGGCTCAATTAGCTGTCCTCGATCCCGTCGCTTTTGCTAAAGTGGTAGAACTAGCCAAAGGATAATTTAGCCCCAAGCATGACGGAAACTTGGCAAACGATTCAATTCCCCAGTTCAGAAAGTGCGATCGCTTTAGCGGGTCATCAAGAAGCTAACCTCAAATTGATAGCCAGGCAAACTGGGGCGAATTTAGTCCTCAGAGGGATGGAATTGCGGATTGCGGGGCAACCGACCCCCGTGGAGCGTGCCACAGCGATTGTACGCTCCTTAAGTATTTTATGGCAAGAGGCCAAGTTAATCGCCGAAGCCGATATTATGACCGCTATCCATGCCCTCGATACGGGGCGTTCTAGCGAGTATAAAGAACTACAGCAGGATATTCTCGCTCGTACCCGTCGCGGGGAGCTAATTCGGGCGAAAACCTTCCGTCAGCGTCAATATATCCAAGCGATTCAAAGTCACGATATCACCTTTTGTATTGGACCTGCCGGCACGGGTAAAACCTTTTTAGCCGCCGTTTTAGCCGTACAAGCTTTATTAGAAGATAAAGTAGAACGGATTATCCTCACCCGGCCGGCCGTGGAAGCAGGGGAAAAATTAGGCTTTCTCCCGGGGGATTTACAGCAAAAAGTCGATCCTTTTTTGCGTCCCCTCTACGATGCTTTATACGAATTTATCGAAGCGGCCAAAATTCCCGACCTGATGGAACGGGGTAAAATCGAAATCGCTCCCTTAGCTTATATGCGGGGACGAACCCTAGCTAATGCTTTTGTTATCGTTGATGAGGCCCAAAATACCACCCCAGCACAGTTAAAAATGGTCTTAACGCGCTTGGGATTCGGTTCGCGCATGGTAGTAACTGGAGATGTCACCCAGACCGATTTACCGCAACAACAAGAATCGGGGTTAATTGCCGCTCAAAAAATCCTCAAATCAGTAGAAGGGATCGCTTTTTGTTACCTATCGCGGGCCGATGTGGTGCGTCATCCCTTAGTACAAAAAATCGTCTCAGCCTACGAACAGCACGAAAAATAACAGATTGTTGAGATAGTCGCTCTTGTACTCTTGCGAGAGAGTATAGAATTAGGTTAATTTAACGCGATGTGCAACTAAAAACGACAGAATCAGGGTTCCAGAGGATACTTTATCTCTGCTGATTTCTGAAAGCCTTGTTGTAAATCAAGACTAAAAATATAGTTGCACACCGAGTTTAATTTAGCTTTTTCCCCTTAAACTAAAACCGACAAAGACGTAGTTTAATGCGTTTCGGTATCCCCAAACCTCAAGGAATTGATAACGCTGCCATCCTTTCATTGAGCCAGTCTGAAAAGCTCTTAGGGTATATAGTTGGTTAGCCCAGTTGTGATCGTTTGGTGTAGCATGATGAACACAGTGCGCCCCTAGGCTAACTGGAAGGATGATTAGCCGAATAAAGACTGCTCCCACTAATTCCGTGGACCACTTTAACCACTCTAACCAGTGGTCTGAGCGCGGGGGGTAAGCACCCAGATATAGAGCAAAAGATTTACCAATTACCTGAGATTTAGCTGCCTCATTATCATCGGCTTCATAGGCCCAATTATGCTCCGGTAGCTGTTGCAAGAGTGCGGCTGCATAGGTTCCGAGTTGGGTAAATAGCGCCCAGAGTAAGCAGATTAAACAAGAATGGGTTAAACCCGCACAAACAGAGGCCAAGAAAAGCACAATCAGGGTAGCTATTTGATAGTTAATGGGAGCTTTAAGGAGATTAGTCAGACGAGAAAGGAAGGTTTCTCCGTAAAACTTGGGAGAGAGTAATAACTTGCCGAGATTTTGCCAATAGAAGGCCTCTTCTTGGGCAAATTCAAAACCTAACTCTTCTACTAGGTAGGGGGTATTCCCCTTGTCATTCATGGTAGCTAGGTTTTTCGGGGGGTGGTGAATTAGTAGGTGATCTTTTTTGAACAATGGAAAGGGCTTTTTCCCGGTAATTAAGGTGAGCAAACAACCTAAAAGATGGTTATAAGTGGGATATTGAGGGAAAAAAGCATTATGGGCGCAAAAGTGGGCTATTTCCTGCAATTGAGCCGCTCCAGCTACGGATAACACACATCCTAGTGGGATTAATTGCCAGTGGCTAAGAGCGATCGCTAATCCCCCTATATACTGGAGTATGCCATAGATTAGCTCTAAGGAGGGGGTGCTTTTCCAGAGAGGGGGAGCAAGGTAGTAGCCTGTTAGCCAGTCAAAGAAAGCTTGTACGAGACGATTATCGCTGATTTGGAGCATCCCTAGGCGTGGATTATCCCTTAAAGCCGATGCTTGTGTTGGGGTGGTTTTTTTGAGTATCATAGCAGTAGAAAATAAGTTGTACTGTCCTGAAAATGGTTAAATAACCAAATTCAGGCGGTTTTATTAGCTGTGCAGCCGTTCAATTTTTCGATAGTGCTGGACTAATTGCCCATCACTAAAAAACGACTTTGGAGAGATTTCTATCTCGATGGCGAGATTAATTACCCAAGCTTCTTTGGGTACATACCCCAAGCGATTTTTTAGCCTCTGGGTTAGTGATTTAATCTGGTAGTTTGAGATGTACATAAGCTCTGAATTAGACTACACTTTTAGCTTATTTCTAGCCCTTTTAATTGTCGAGGTAGTTTTTGTAGCATTTAGTAGTCAATTTGCCAAAGTATCATTAAGTAGCTAAAAGTAGCATTTTGTGAATTGTATTCTTAAAAGGAGAACCACAAGTACAAATGGGAGATAGAAAACCTAAGCCAGAAATTCCAAGTTCTTTAGGCAAAGAACTGTTTTTAAGCTGTGTGGAAAAAGTGATTCAATTGATAGAGCCTAATGGTATTACATCTATTCAAAAATGTTTAATCGAAGGGTTCGCACAGGGTTGGACTTATGAACACATAGCAAGAAAGTACGACTACTCCGAGGCGACGCTGAAAACGCACGCATCTCAAACTTTTTTTCCATTACTTGCCCAGGCATTTAACAAGGGATTAGAAAGAGATATAGAAAAAGTTAACAAGGCCAATGTCATCTCATTGGTTGAAGAGTATAATAGAAAAATAAGTGACAATGGGACTTTTTTACAGGATAAACTTAAAGAAAATAAGACAAAAATTAATATATTTACAGAGCTTAAAAATAAATTGTCTGGACAACAAAAATCAGAACTGAATCGGATCATAAAGTCGTACTTGCCAGATAATGACAATGCTAATTTTGAAAAAATCATCGATAAAATCATAGATTCTCCAGATAAAGATTCATTAATAATACTTTTTAGACTTACTCAAGATAGCAGAGTTAATAGCTCCACTTGCTCAAAGATTGAACAAACAATACAGGATTTAAAGGAACTATTAAAGATTACTGACACAGATTACAATGCTTGGACAGGAGAGATAACAGAAATTAATCCAGAACCTGACAATCGAGAAAATATTAACAACTATCTAATTATCAAAATAGAGGAGAGTAAAGGTCAAGCAAATACTTACCATGAATATAAATTTGCTGCGTGGTTTCTACAGTTAAATACATCTCAAATTCAAGGAAATAATTATATACATCTTCCTGTAGATAGTAGCGTTAGCAAAGATGTTTATACTCAAAAAGATATAACGAACATTTTAACAAAAATTATTGAAGATTGTCATGAGCGAGGAGGTGCAAACTTAAATATTGAATTTTTCACCAATGGTAAGCTACTATATACTAACTTTGAATCTTGGGAATACAATTGCTTTGATAGCCTAACTCAACTTAAGAGAACATATTTTGTTAATGTTCGTTCTCTTACGAGATTGGGAACAATGTATAGTAAAATGCCAGTTTATCAACATTGGAAAAGTAGATGGGAGAGATTAACAACAAATTCTATAGATACACAAACAGTTAATAATAGCGAGTCCTATTTGTGCCAAGAAACAACTCTATGGAGCAATCTTTGCGCTTCAACTCAAGAGGATTTAGAGCAATTCTTTAAAAGAAGCTTAAAATATGGCATACCTTTAGCCGTTGGGTCGCGCTGTCATGCTCAGGAAGCAAGTCACAGAACACAAATTAATACACTCTTACAGGATATTCAAATTAATCAATTGTCCACAAGAGTTCAAGAGGTGAGGCGACAATCACCAGATAATTTAGAAGATGAACCCGAACATCTAGGACATCATCTATTATGCTTTTTAGAAGACCCTAATCGGATGCCACCCTTCCACTACTTAACATCTCAGCACCTAGGTTAACTAACTATGAATTCATGGAAAATCTTTAAAGGCAATCATGAAAAACGCTCAAGGGATGAGATTACCTGGCCAGAAATCCCACCTTGGCGAAGCTTCGCCACCGACAAGTCCGAGGAGCGGGGAAAACAACTCATAGTTGACGATAAAACCAGGGAAACCGTAAACGCAGCCATTCACCTACGCCGGCCTATTTTAGTCACAGGGAAACCGGGTACAGGGAAAACCTCCCTAGCCTACGCAATCGCCTACGAATTAGACTTAGGAGAAGTATTAGTCTGGCCAATTAATACCCGCACCACCCTACAAGAGGGATTATACTACTACGATGCGATCGCACGTTTGCAAGATTACCAACTAGAAGAAAAAAAAGACATAGGGCAGTATATCCGCTTGGGTCCCTTGGGGACAGCCCTCTGTCCGAGAAATTATCCCCGGGTACTGCTTATCGATGAGATAGATAAAAGTGACATCGACCTACCTAACGACCTCTTAAACCTTTTTGAAGAGGGAAAATTTGAAATCACCGAACTTTCCCGACTCGCTAAAGATACCGAAAACGAACCAATACCAGTACAAACCCATGACGGTGAATGGGAACCCATCCCCCAAGGCAAGGTAAGCTGCCAACAGTTCCCCATAGTGATTTTGACGAGCAACGGGGAGAGGGATTTTCCCCTACCCTTTAAACGTAGATGTCTGCTCTTAGAAATCCCCGAACCCACCCCAGAGGTACTAAAAGACATAGTAAAAAGCCATTTTAATTATAAAGAAGCCAGTAGCGAAAGTAAAAAAATAGAAGCAGCGATCGCAGAATATGTTAAAAAACGAGAAAAAGGGGAACTAGCAACAGACCAGCTTTTAAACGCCGTCTTTATGAGCATGGGCGAAAATAAACTCACAGATGCAGAATTAAAGTCCCTTACCAACCTACTATTTACCTACCTCACCGACACAGGCAATAAATGACCCAAACCCCTCCCACACCAGAACTGATTGATAAATTTATCACCTTTGTCAAGGGCAGGGGATGGGATCTAGACAGTTACCAGATAGCTGATAGTTTGTGGTGGTATGTTCTCACCCAAGAAGAGGAGGGAAAACCCCAACCCCCTCCAGAGCCTAGGAAAGAAAAGAAAGAAACCCCGACCACTAACAACCCCCCCCAGGAGAGTAAAAACGAAACCCAAGAGCCAGCAGCCCCATCCGATGAAGTTCTCTTAATACGGGGGACAGAAGCACAAAAACAGCCTGAGAAGATAGGCGCAGACACCCTACCCATTAGCCTCCCCGGCGCCAAATTCTGGCGAGAAACCCTAAAATTAGGGCGGGCAGTGCGTCCCCTCATCCAAAAGATAGACTCAGCCACCCAAAGACAAATAAACCTAAACAGCACCGTACAGAAATCGGCCGAGTATAGCATCGGCAAGAAAGATGGCAGTTTAGCCCTAATACCCGTTTACCAAGCCAAAAAAGTCCGTTCCCTAGAGGTAGTTTTACTGATTGAAGAATGGGCCTCCATGGTCTTTTGGAAAGAAATGGCTGGGGAAATCCGCGATTGGCTAGAACAAATCGGCGCATTTCGGGATGTCAAACTCTACCGCATCGGATGGGACGAAGACAAGCAAAAATTAGCCATCCGTACCTACTCTAACGATACTTGCTCAATTCACCCAAAAGATCTCATCCATCCTCGCGGCGAAAGACTTATCCTCTTCTACAGTGATTGTACTTCCCCAGACTGGTATCAAGGACGCTATAACCAAGCTCTTCAGGACTGGGGAAAACACCAAATTGTCACCCTGCTTTCTCCCTTCCCGGAAGCAATGTGGGAAAGAACCGCCCTTAGTCGAGGTTGGTTCGTCTCCCTAGTCAACCAAACCCCCCGGAAACCTTCACAAAACTGGAGATTTACCTCCATCCCCCTGCTACTACAAATTGAGAACGAAGAGGAAAATCAACATATTCTCAGAGAAACAATCCAAAAAACCTACTTTCCCCTACCCACCATCTCCCTAACCCCTTCATCCTTAAAAGCTTGGGCGCTCGTTCTCAGTGGTGACAGCAACGCCACCTGTGCGGGGGTACTACTAGAAAAATCTCCCCAAAACAGAGAAATACCCGCAACTATTTCTCCGGAGATGTCTGGGAAGCAAGCTCTAGAACTATTCGCTAGTACCGCCTCACCTCTAGCTTGGGAATTACTGAAAAAATTAGCCGCAGCCCCGGTAAATCTTCCCATCGTCCGTCTTATCCAAAGCAAACTTTTAAGCGCCTCTAACCCCCTAAACATAGCAGAAGTCATCCTCAGTGGTTTTCTCAAAGTCTATCTAGGAGGGGAACCGGTAAAGTGGGACAAAGGAGGTAAATTTAACTTTCATACTCCCCCCAACAGCCTAGATTTTGAATTTGATGATGAGGTGAGAGAGCTTCTGCTCACTGAACTAGGGAATAGCCGCGCCTTAGAGGTAATTTTTGTCCTCTCGGAATACATCGCCCAAAAACTCAACCTGAGTACCACCACCTTTTTTGGTCTTATTCTTACCAATCCCCAGGTTCTCCTCGGCAAAGAAGCTGCTAATCTAGTCCGCGCCTTTGCCAAGGTATCTGCTGAGGTTTTCCAAAAGCTAGGGGAAGCAAAGTACCAAGAAATTAGCCAAAAGCTGAAATCTATGGTTGACTCACCTCCACCCCTACCGGTTGAGGAAAAGTGGCTGAGGAAATATAAAACCGTAACCATAGCGAAGGTAAAAGAGCTTACGGGAGGAGAGGAAATATTGTTTCAACTGCTCAAGGATAGACTTAAGGATTTCAGCGTAGAAGATGGGGAACTGTATCAGCGCCTTCGTTTAACCCCTGAGCAGCTTAAAATTTTGGCAAGCGAAGAAATAACCGCCGAGACAATCCCAGTCCAGTTTAGGGAAGTCTTGGATAACACAGAAGAAGAAATCATCACCGAGAAATTTAACCTAACCCTGTTCAAATCTAAAACCGTTTTTGTGGATGAGAGGGGACAAATTACCGCCAAAGAACCCGTGAGAGCCTTCTACTTTGAAGAAAATCCCCCCAGCTTAAAAATGCTCTATATTCCTTCGGGGGAGTTTTGGATGGGAACCGAAGCGGAGGAAATAGCGCGGCTAGTGAAAAAATACAATAGGGATTGGTTTCAACGAGAATCCCCCAGACATTTAGTAAAAATCGCCCCGTTTTACCTAAGTCAAACTCCGATTACTCAAGCTCAATGGTTATATATTGCCCAAAGAGAAGATTTAAAAGTAGAGCGAGATTTAAAACCAGAGCCATCGCGGTTTAAAGGCAGCACAAACCCCGTTGAAAATGTATCTTGGTTAGATGCCGTAGAATTTTGCCAAAGGCTCTCTAAAATGACCAAGAAACAGTATCGGCTACCCAGTGAGGCGGAATGGGAGTATGCTTGTCGTGCTGGAACCACCACCCCCTTCCACTTCGGAGCAACCCTCACCTCAAATTTAGCTAACTACGATGCTACGAAACGCTTTGCTAAGGAACCAGCAGGAGAATATCGCAAGGAAACCACCCCCGTGGGGCAATTTCCCCCCAATGGTTTTGGTTTGTATGATATGCACGGAAATGTCTGGGAGTGGTGCCAGGATGACTTCTGGGAAAATTATCAAGGCGCACCTAGGGATGGTAGTCCTCGGCTAGAAAAGAGTAAAAAACAGCAAAATCAGGCAAATAAAGCTCTGCGGGGCGGTTCTTGGTACGACAATCCGTCTTTCTGCCGTTCCGCTTACCGTTTCAACCGCTTCCGCCGCGGCGACTACGTCAACCTCAGTTTTCGGGTGGTGTGCGGTGCTGGGAGGACTTTGTAACCCTTTTTCTCTTTTTTCCCTTTTTACCCTTTTTCGATTTTTTTGAACAAATGTACTAAATGAGGTTGGCTGATCAGTAGCTGGTTATAATTAAATTGAAGACGGGTTTTGGGTTTCCCCCTTATCAAGGTAGGGTTGATTCATGAATCAACCCTACAATCAACCCTACAATCAACCCTACAATCAAACCTAGAATCAACCCTAGAATCAACCCTACAATCAAACCTAGAATCAACCCTACAATCAAACCTACAATCAACCCTACAATCAACCCTACAATCAATTAATCCTAGGATTCATCATGTACCAAATCACTCTTTCCCTACCTGATGAAACCGCTCTCGCTTTACATCTCACCCCAGAACAACTAGCACAGGAAATCTCTCTTCTTGCTGCCATTAAACTTTATGAATTGGGAAAACTTTCCTCTGGCACTGCTGCTAACTTAGCAGGTATTCCGCGAGTTGTTTTTCTTTCTAAACTTGCAGACTATGGAGTTGATACCTTCCGACTCAAGGAAGCAGAATTAATCGAGAATCTGGCTAATGCCTAACGTCATTGCCGATACATCACCGATTCAATACCTCTATCAGACTAACTTACTTGACTGATTCCCTCTCACTGATTTAGGAAAAGGAGAAAAAGAAGTATTAGCTTTAGCAATAGAAATTCCCGATTTTCTCGCTTTACTTGATGATGGTTTGGCGAGACGATATGCAAATTTATTAGGAATAAAACTCACTAGAACAATGGGAATATTATTAAAGGCTAAACAAAATGGTTATCTACAACGTATTGAGCCAATTCTTAATCAACGTCTCGACTTCGCTCGATGTTGACCCTTCGGCCTCGCTCAGGGTCAACTAGAATTGCTGAAGTTTCGCTTAGATGCCACTACTCGTACTTCTGTGTTAAAATTAGCCGGCGAAGGATAGAGTATAAAATCAATTTTTAATTTAATCATAATCACTTACTTATGCCTACAATAATCATCCAAAAGACCCAAAAACGTCTTTTAATCTATAGAGAAAAACTCACCGATGACCTAGACATAGAATTAGTCAAAATACCATCGGGAACCTTTACAATGGGTTCTTCAGAACAAGAAATTAGTAGTAAAAGGGAAAAGCCTCAACACAACGTCACCCTGAAAAACTTCTTGATGGGTATTTATCCCATTACCCAAGCTCAATGGTTATATATTGCCCAAAGAGAAGATTTAAAAGTAGAGCAAGATTTAGAACCAGAGCCATCGGAGTTTAAAGGCAGCACAAACCCCGTTGAAAGGGTAAATTGGTTAGATGCCGTAGAATTTTGCCAAAGGCTCTCCAAATTAAGTAAAAGAAAATATAGGCTACCAACGGAAGCCGAGTGGGAGTACGCTTGTCGAGCGCAAACCAAACCCTTAAATCTCGACAAAGGAGAAACCTACCCCCCCTATCACTTTGGGGAAATTCTTACCCCAGATTTAGCCAACTATGATAACAATCTCCAAAAAACCACCCCTGTTGGGCAATTCTACGCCAACGACTTTGGTTTATATGATATGCACGGAAATGTCTGGGAGTGGTGTCAAGATGATTGGTGCGAAAACTATGAGGAGATAAAAAAGAGCAAAAAACAGCAAAATCAGGCAAATAAAGCTCTGCGGGGCGGTTCTTGGTCCGACTATCCAGATTTCTGCCGTTCCGCTTTCCGCTACTACAACTCCCGCCGCGTCGGCAGCTACTACTTCGGTTTTCGGGTGGTGTGCGGTGCTGGGAGGACTTTGTAACCCTTTTTCTCTTTTTTCTCTTTTTACCCTTTTTCGATTTTTTTGAGCAAATGTACTATATGTGTACTATAAAAGGATTGAGAGAATTATCAAGAGTAGAAAACGGGTTACTCAACGGATTTAGGATAAATTGCTTGTTGATGCGAGACAAGAGGCAACAGTAAAGGGATTGGGGGAAGTTCGGCTAATCTAAGAATAAGCGGTTTAAATGCGTCTTAGCTTACATCAACAGCCGCTCAGTTATTAGTATTCTCCCCCATCATTTTTTTTCTGGTCTAAAACATGATTATAGATCACACTTTTGAGAGATTGCCAAAAGGGAACTAATAAAATATTCAGAAGTAAGAAAATAGTAGTCAGACCATAGAAAAACATCGCCATTTGTTGGAAAAAAAGAGGATTTTCCGTGAGCGTTTGCCAGTACTCCGAAGAATTGACCCAAAAGAAAAAGAGAATTTTGACCGAAAAGAAAAAGAGAATTGAAGCCAAAGCCCCTGACAGAAGATAAACTGAAATAATTAATAAACTGGCAATAAATATCAGCATCAGCCCCACAATTCTCCAAGCCGAGTTTTTAGTTAAATGCCAAGCTCTCTTGATTGCTTGCCAACTGCCTAAATTATCTTCAATTACTAAGGGCAATTCGGCAATGTAAATGCGAGCAGATAACCAAAGGAAGAAAAAAGGAAGACAGAAAAAAGCCAGTAAAATAAGCAATACACCAAGGATGGGGATAAAACTTACTAGCACCAGAGACAGCGTTATCGCCAAAATTATTGCCGCTCCCAACAAACCGATCAAAACTTGCATCCACCACAAGCGCCACATTTTCGGCTTAACTTTTTTTTCCGCTTGTCCGGCAGTTTCTGGCTGATAAATGATGTCTTGAAAAGCTAATCGTGAGATAACCGCATTATTGAAAAGATACTTAGCGGCCGAGAAAATTTGTATCGGGAAAAGAAATAAACGTAAACCGATATCGCTGCCTTGTTCGGGGGTAATTGTTTGATAAAGTAATTGACTGAGAATTAATTGCAAAACTAAGGGAAAAAGCGACCACAAGCAGGCGCGGACAGCAAAGAATACATAAGTTGGAAAGCGATCACGATAAAGACGGAAGGCAGTATTAATCGTATTGCCAATAGTCAAAGGAGCGATGGAATTGTTAGTCACTGCGGGACTCCTTACAGAATGCCACCACCATATTAGGTTAAGTAACTAATAACAGCTAAAAACTTCCAATTTAATCAATATTTCCAGCTAAGACAACAATTCTGCCAAAGTGGTAGAATTTGGCCAACGATTCAATTCCCCAGTTGGGAAATTGCGATCGCATTGATGGTCTTAACTCGCTTGGGATTCGGTTCGCGCATGGTAGTAACCGGAGATGTCACCCAGACCGATTTACCGCAATCACAAGAATCGGGGTTAATTGCCGCTCAAAAAATCCTAAAATCAGTAGAAGGGATCGCTTTTTGTTACCTATCGCGGGCCGATGTGGTGCGTCATCCTTTAGTACAAAAAATCGTCTCAGCCTACGAACAGCACGAAAAATAACAGATTGTTGAGATAGTCGCTCTTGTACTCTTGCGAGAGGTTGACATACTCCCACCGTCAAGCTACGCTGTGACGGGGGATTCTTGACCTATCACTATCGGAAATTCCTTGTTCAACGAGACAGCTTAGATTCTCAATGTCTCCACTGAGAATCCAGAGGCCGGACTCTCCCAAGGCGTTTGGGTCGGTTTCTGTTTGCCCAACAGTACCGTTGAGATGATTTCCCAAATATTTCAACCCTTTTTTAAGAATATTTATTGCTGCATTATGAT
>NZ_SFBY01000254.1:0-9693 GCF_007095505.1 Microcystis sp. M_QC_C_20170808_M3Col | reverse complement strand
ATTCCTGCTAACTGACAAATTTTTTGGTGCGGTATTTTTTGACTCTTTAACCAAAGAACTTCCATCTTAAGTTGAACCCGGGGATGGGGATGATGAAATCTTTCATAATACAGTGAGTTCTTTTCTTCTTCGGTGAATTCTAGGTTAATCATGTTTTCAATGAGTGCTTTACTTCTAATTATGACTCTTAAACTATATTATTGTCTTTGAGTAAAAAATGCAAGTTATAGCCGTGCAAAGTATATAACTTGTGATTATAGCGGTTCTCACATCTGTGTGGCACACTTTAACCTTTGCTGATTAAGCTTTTCAGGATTGAGAATGTACCTCTTGTCAACAGGAAACGCTATAACTTTGAAAGCACTTTTTAGGGTTGGATGCGTCTGATGACGCATCCTATATTTTCAAAGTTTCTTACATTTTGCTGAGAATACGCTGGACTATATCCATTCCTGTGAAGGCTTGCCAGCCAAAAAGACCTAAAATGACGGCATTAAGGGTAATATGAGTGATTCTGGCCAATTCATTGCCTTTTTGCATTAAAGGTACTAAAGCGGCGCTGATCGAGATTAAACCCACCATCCCTAAACCCGCCAGCAGATGGGGACTGACAAATAATTTACCGTTATTAATATAAGTCACCGCCATACCCCCGATCGTCCCCAACACCATTAAAGCGAGGATTAGGGAGCCAATTTGATAGTGTTTAGTGCGAAAATCCTTGGGCAATAATTCTTTTTTTAGGTCTTTATCTGCTGTCCGCGTCCGTCGCCATTGTAGCCCCGAATAGAGGGCATAGATAGTTAATCCTAATAAAACCCACATTAGAATGGGATGGCCAAATTGTGACCAAGTTTTTACGGCACTGGGAATCTCGAAGTTCATAGTTGTTTGTTCTCATCAAAGATCGCTTCTTAATAAAAATTAACATGAATCGCTCACTCTTCCTTATTTTTCGGGTCAATAGACCTGTCAGACTAGACCAGCAAGATAGCTCACCATCACCACTACTCGCCGCTCCCCGCTCTCCTATAGCTTTTCAACAGGATTTAGTAAGAATAATGCCTGAAGCCGCAAAACTAAGGGTTTCAACCTAGACGCAGTTTAGTGATAATTCTTTGACAATAGAGTTGAATTCCTTGCAGCTTTGCTAGGGAGAATTTCGGTTTAATGGGAAGGATCAGTACAGACATAAAACTCATCCGCAGCAAGCGATAAACAAGGATAGTTAAAGTCGTATGTTTTTCGAGACTGAGAAGATAACTATAGATATTATGAGTTAGTCTTAGATAACCATAGCGACGGGTGATAGAAGATGGTTCATGAATGATTTTAATCTGATCGGTAACAACAACTAAATAGCCTTGATTTGCGTATCTTCGGGAAAAATCAAAGTCTTCGTAGTAGAGAAAGTAATCGGTATCGAAATGGGGACAAGTGGAAAAATTCGAGAAATTAATTAATAAACTGCATCCCGTCACCCAGTCGGGAATTAGATAGGGTTTATCTCGATAGTCTAAGGATTCCTCTACTACGTTAATTGTGCCGATTTTTGCATTAAATTTTCCCCAACCAAACCAGATTTTACCATCCGGTTCGTAAATTTCTGTACCGGCGATGGCAACTTCCGGATATTGCTGAAAAAATTTGCTTGCTTTCTCCAGAGAGTCCGGTAATAAGTAAGCGTCGGGATTAACTAACCAAACGATAGCTTCTCTGTCTTGTTGATAAATCCAATCAAGTCCCAGATTACATCCTTTCCCAAATCCTAAATTTTCCCCCGCTTCAATAATCTTGACTCTTTCAGCTGCTAAAGATTGGATATTTTTATCTTCAATGGAATTGTTAACAATGATGAGAGTAGCAGATAAGTCATCGTTGAGGGAAGCGATTAAACGCTTAATTAATTCCGCGCAATTGTAGTTAACGGTCAATAGATAAATCATTACAGATAAAAGGTAGGAGTCACTGGCAATTAACAATTGTTAGAGCATAGCTTTCCCGTGAGAATTACTTTTTCTCAAGACGACAGAGATTAAATTTTTCGATTTTGGTGGGAAAGGGTTGACAACTTTGGAAGTCAATAACGAGATTTTCCTTGGCTAAATCCTCCACTATATCAGGGGATTTTTTATTAAAGTCCGTCTGGAGAATGTAGAGAGATTCTAGGGGAGTATTAGCAATAGATGTCTCGGCATTTTTTCGCATTAAAGTTCCCTCACTGACTCCAGTATTGCCTTTGAGTCTCACAAAACGAGTGGAAGCAGGAAAATAAGGAACGATAAAAGATGTTCCTTCATCTCCCCAGATAACAATCGTGGAATTTTCGTAGGGTTTTAATGCTTGACTATCGATACCAAAATAATTATCTGACCATCCCATTCTCCACCAATCCATCGGTTTAACCGTAGTGACAATTAAGGAAAATATTAGCAAATTTATGATTAATAATGGTTTCCTGCGAGGATAAAGATAGGCAATAATCAAAATAATTAAAGTGGGACTGATTAATTCTAATGGCATCAGATAACGATAGATAGAAAATCCCACTAACCAAATAGAGTAAGCGGTCAGATAAAAAGGCAGTAAAAACCCTAAAACTGCACCGTGGGTTAAGTCAGGTTCAGAAGATAGATTGCGCTTAGAAATAGCACGAAAAATAATCACTACTATTAGTAAAATTATCAATAAATAGGTTATAGCTAATCGGCTATCTTGGAAAGGAACCTCAGATACAAGAGTTTGTCTCTGGATAAAATAAACAGGATAAAACAACCATTGCCAGATATCTTTAGGTAAATATTGTATCCCTTTAAAATTGTAGTCGGTTTCAATATAAGGAGATTGAAAGATTTTATTATAGAAGGGAAAAAGAGGATTAGCAAACTTTGTCCACATTAAGATTATCCAATAACCGGCAGTGAGACTAAAACCCACGGTCATTGAAAGAATTGATAGAATTAAATTGCGTAACTTTTCTGACCAAGAATTAGGTAAAAAATTAATGGCTACCACAAAGCTAATACTATATAAAGCATTGGTTAATTTAAACCCCGTTGCTAATCCTAATAAGAATCCAGCTAAAAGAATATTTTTAGTGGGAATTGGCAGATTTTTACCTAAACTACTAACTATAAAAAATAATCCTGCCAAAACAAAAACACTGGTGGTATTATCACCAATACTGGTTCCTAACTCCGAGATATAGGCTGCACCAAAAATACTGGTAATCGCTGCCGCTATGCTTAGAGTTATCTTGTATCTTTCGGAAACTTTATCTAGGGAATGATAGGTAATTAGGTGAACTAACCATTGATTTAACCCGTGCAATCCTCCCATTAAAAAACCCACGACAATCGGAGGCAGTTTCAGATAATAAACAGCGATGAAAAAGGGAACATCAATCAGGGGATTAAAAAAAGTTTGTATCTGCGCGGGTAGGACATCATACTTAAACCTTCCTGTCAATAACATATAGGGATTATAGAAATGATAATTGCGTAAATCCCAACTAACATCTTGACCTAAAATAACCGAGATAATTCCCAAAGCAATAAAGTAGATAATTGCCCAAAATAAGGGATGAGAACTTGGAAAACGTTTGAGGATTTTCATAATTAGAAAATTAAGATTTATTTGTTTAGTTTTACTAGCTTAACTTGGCAATTTATAGTTAAGGATGAGATTAAGATTACCTAGTAACAATCCCCAAAAGACAATAAGCATGATTATCTTGACAAAATTAGTTAAAATTTCCGATTTTTTCTCGGTTAAATCATTAAAGAAAAATCCCCCTAAAGTAATTGCCGTTCCGATAATAAAGTAATATCTACCGTAAGGGGAACTCAAAACCCAATCCTTAATATTTAAATTCACCGACCAAACGACAATAAAAATAAAGATAGTGGCAGCACCGATAAAATCAGGGTTCTTCCGAAAATCGTCTAAGAATATACCAAGCACTAGAAAGAGAAATCCATAGTAAGGAATTACATACCAAGCGTAGTAATGACTTTGAGCGCCAGAAAAAATAAGAAGAATTGTATAGATTAATATAGGAAAAATAACTAATCGTATTTTAGATATTTTTAAAGGAAATCTAGCAACAAGCAGTAAAGTTATCCAACTAAAAATCAACCAACCATCCTCAAAAAAAACTGTGGGTAGAACTAGATTTTTTAACATAGCAAAATCCGTAAAGCGATTTTTATGTTCTTGAAGGGTGGTTAAAAACCAACTAAAATCATAAAACCAACCATAAAGGTAATATAAACCTAAGGATAAAACTGCCGTCAGAGAAGCGATTAAGCTATCTCGCCAATTTTTTTGTAATAATAGTAAAGCGACTAGAGAAGCGAGGATATATAATCCTGTCACCTTAACTAAAGGTGCTAAACCACCTAGAAATATAGCCAAGTATAGATAGTTTTTTTGAGACTTTTCACCGTACTGAAGGAATAAAAGTGCTACCGCTAAACTTAGACATAATAATAAATTTTCACTAACTGCTAAACGAGATAAAAAAACCGTATTGGGGTTAGTGGCAAAAATTAAAGAAGTTATAATCGCCACACCGGTATTAGTCAAACGTAAAGCTAATAAATAAAATAAGAAAATAGAGAGAGTGCCAAAAACTAAAGAAGGAATTCTAATTACTGTTAAACTACAGTCAAAAAATTCCTTTGCTCCCGATAAAATAGCCGTCATACCCACAATTAATCCAAACAAGGGAGGATGATCAAACCAAGGGGTAACAAAACGATAACGAACGGCAGTTTTTTCCCAAACTGTCACCAGAAAATCATCCGTGGGACTGAGGAAAGACCAACTGGTAGGAACTCCCTCTTGAATCAAACTCATGCCACTCCAAGCAAAGGCAAATTCATCTTGAGTCCAGTTATAGGGAGGCAAGGAATCGTACTGATAATATCTTAAGATAAATCCCAAGACCGTAATTAATACACCCAGAAATAGACGGTAATCAAACTTGCTAAAACTCTTTAATAGAAACTCTTTTGGGGTCATTATTTTGTATTTTTTTACTGTTTGTTTTCACTCAACCTGTGCCATTGTACCATAATCAATGGGCAAGCTTCTCGAAAAACAGCCCTCAGTTAAATACAGTATCGTCGCCCCAGATATCACCACTCTAGACTGAGATAGAGCCTTCTGGCTGCAAAGGATAAATATCAAAGACGAGAAAACAAGAAAATAAAAGAGCAAAAGTCATTACCCTAGTCGAGCGGCTATCGTGGGAAAGAATAGCGCAAAAAATCATGAAGAACTCAGAGTATCATCCGCATCGCTCGCTCCCGAGACGGCGTTTTCTCAAATTAACCGCCCTAGCCACAGGAGGAGCGGGTATTGCCACTATCTTAGCCCCCCGACGGACTAATTCCCTGACACAAACAGATCAAGCCAATCTCGATCGCTTTTTAACCGAGAGCGTTCCCATCGAAGCCAAGAGCCTAGAATTTAGCGAATATTCGTTTGAAACCGTAACAATCGCTCGTAATGGTGAGATTACCGCTCGCTCTCGCCATATGGCTCGCTCTACTCGCCAACCCCTCTCCCCCGGCATCGATCTAGAAATGGTCTACATCCCCGGTGGCAGCTTCCTACAAGGTTCGCCACCAGAAGAACGAGGGGATCACACTGGCAGCGAAAAACCCCAGCGTTCAGTGACAAACAAAGCCTTTTTACTGTCAAAATACCCGATTACTCAAGCCCAATGGCTGGCGATCGCATCCTTACCGCAGGTTGATATAGATATCAACGCCGATCCCGCTTTTTTCACCGGGTCAAATCATCCCATTGAACGGGTATCTTGGTACGAAGCGATCGAATTCTGTCAACGCCTTTCTAAAGCCACCGGCAGAGATTATCGCCTACCGAGCGAATCGCGCTGGGAATATGCCTGTCGCGCAGGAACTACCACCCCCTTTCATGCTGGCGAAACCTTAACCGCTGCCCAAGCTAACTATTATGCCGCCTTCAATCCCTACGCCGACGAACCACCAGGTAATTACATAACTCGCACTACCCCCGTGGGCAGTTATCCACCCAACGCCTTCGGCCTCTACGATATTCACGGCAACGTCGGAGAATGGTGCGCCGATGTTTGGCACCGAAACTATAATCGGAATCCCCCCCTCAACGGTCAATCCTGGCTCACTCCCGATGAGAGAATCCATCCCCGTCATCAAAAAGCCCGTCTCGTGCGCGGTGGCAGCTGGGGTGATGAAGCCAATCACTGTCGCAGTGCTAACCGAACCTTCTGTTTGCCTGAAAAACGTTACAGCGTTTTGGGGTTCCGCGTCATGGCCGAGATTAGCCAGTAAACCGGCAGCCAGGGAATCACGACCCCGTGTGATTTAATGGAAAGAAGTCTCGCTTATCCCAAATCAGATAGAAACTTTTTCTACTAGGCCGTCTATCTAACGTATTAATCCTCTTGTGAGCGAGTCAAAAATTTTTTCATGACCACCCAACAAATCCCCCCCTTTCTCCTCTGCCCGAACAGTCCTCTGCAAGTACCTTTTTCTCCTCCATTTAGGGAAATAAACGGCCAGGAGTTTGATCAGGAGAATTCCCTCCCTCATCCCCTCTCCCTGTCTCTGATTATCCCCACCCATAACGAAAAGCCGAATATTATTTCCCTGATCGCTATTCTTAACGATTTACTCGCTCAAACCCTCCCCGAAGATTACGAATTAATCCTTGTGGATGATGATAGTCCCGATCTTACCTGGGCAATCGCCGCCACTTTGATGACTCACTATCCCCGACTACGCGTTATGCGCCGGCAAGGGGAAAAAGGACTCTCCTTGGCAGTGGTAAGGGGTTGGCAGCTGGCCTGGGGGGAAATTCTCGGCGTAATCGATGCGGATCTGCAGCATCCCCCCGAAATTTTGCTGCAACTCCTCGAGCAAATCCAAGCAGGAGCCGATCTCGCCGTCGCTAGTCGTCATGTAGCCGATGGAGGAGTCAGTGAGTGGCGTCTCACCCGACGTTTTCTTTCCAGAGGAACCCAACTTTTAGGATTATTAATTCTTCCCAGTGTGGTTGGCCGGGTATCGGATCCGATGAGTGGTTATTTTATGATTCGACGACAGGCGATCGCTGGCTGCGTCCTCAACCCGATGGGTTATAAAATTCTGCTAGAATTAATCGGCCGCGGTCAGATCAAGACAATTGCTGAAGTCGGCTACGTTTTCCAAGAACGTCAGCAAGGGGAAAGCAAAGTAACTTGGAAACAATACATCGAATACATACTACATCTGCTAAAATTGCGCTCTAAAAGTCGTTTTGTACGTCTGCAACAGCAATTCCCTCTCGATCGCTTTCTGCGCTTCTCTTTGGTGGGATTTAGTGGGGTATTCCTCGATATGGCTATTTTCTATCTCCTCAGCGATCCCAGCACCCTCGCTTGGGGATTGACTCGCAGTAAGATTATTGCCGCCGAGATGGCAATTATTAATAATTTCTCTGGAATAATCGTTGGACTTTCGCCGATATCGCCAGCGATCAAAAGGGACTGAATCAACGCTTAAAAAGATTTTTCAAATTTAATCTCATCTGTTTAGCGGGATTAATTCTCAACGTACTGATCCTCAATTTTTTCTTTAATATTGTCGGGATTGATCGCTATCTGGCCAATTTAATCGCCATCGCAGTTGTCACGATCTGGAATTTCTGGATGAATCTCAAACTCAGTTGGCGAGTAACCGAGGTAAAATCGAGCAAAATCGTCAATAAGTAGCCAGTTAGTACTATTACTCCCAGTGCTTAATTTTCAGTTCATTCCTGTATACTAAACTATAAGATTTTTACCCTACCCTATCCCGATAATGAAATTACTAGGTCACAGATTTTTTATCCCTAGAGATTATCTTAAAATTATCGCCACTATCTTCGCTATTGCTACCATCGGTCTGGCAGTTGTCGGTAACTATGGCATCACTTGGGATGAGGCGATTGAAGTGGATATGGTGGTTCAAAACTGGGACTATATCCGCAGAAATAAGCCAATTCACGAAATGTCAAGGCATTATGGCTTTTATTTTAACTATATCTCTCAACTAATCTACGAAACTGAACAAAATATCTCTCCCGACACCCCCAATCTCCCCCCCAATCCCACCCCTAAGGATGAATGGTTAGCAAATATCTGGCAAGTAACTCGCGTTAAGCACGTCGTTACTTTTCTTTTTTCCCTGATTGCCTATCTGTCTGTGGTGGGAATTGTCGCTATCTTAGCGGGAATCGAATCCGCTTGGTTAGGTGCGCTAATTTTAGCCCTATTTCCTACTTTTTGGGGTCATAGTTTTTTTAACCCCAAAGATATCCCCTTCGCAGCTATGTTTACTCTGGGAACTTTTTCCGGTTCCCTGCTATTAGATAAATATTTCAAGACCGAAAATCAAACTATTAAACTAGGATTTAACTCTCTAACTCTCTATTCCTGCCTCTACGGAATTATCGCTGGTTTAATCACCGGAATTCGCATCGGCGGATTTTTTATCCTTTTTTATTTCATCTTCGCCCATCTAGTTGCCCGATGGAATTTAAAAACAATCCTCAAAACTATCGGGCGTTTTCTGCCCTTATACGCAATTATTATACTTTTTTGGGCAATAACCACCTACATAGTCTATCCTGCTGCTTGGAGAAACCCGATTACTTGGTTTATCGAAGCCATAACCCTAATGTCAAAATACAACATCTGGGATAATACGGTTCTCTTTGACGGTGAAAATATCCCTGGTCGTTCCCTGCCTTGGTACTATCTACCTCAGCTATTTTCCCTCACCACCCCCGTCCTCTGGCAAATTGCCGCAGTGGGGTTTACAGTTGTTATTTTGACAAAAATGACCAAATTAACGCCAAACCAGCGTGCTTGCGCTCTAATCACCCTGCTCCAAGCGTTTTTACTGCCCACCGTTGCTATACTACGCCAATCTACCCTCTACGACGGCATCCGTCACTTTTTATTTGTCATTCCCGCCCTCGCAGCGATCGCAAGCACAGCCATTATTTGGACATACCACAAAATCAAACAAAAGTCAATAAAAATCTTTCTAACTACCCTTTTCATCCTGAACTGTAGCGTCATTGTCTATGACATGATTAGCCTCCATCCCTACGAATACACCTACTATAATCGCGCCTACGGGGGCTTAAAAGCCGCCCACGGTCAACAGGAAACCGATTACTGGGGATTAAGTCTAAAAGAGGGGATGGAATGGCTTAATCAAAATGCCGCCGCTAATTCTACCGTTGTCGTCGCCGGCCCGATGTTTGGGGCGGAAATGCTAGAGGATCACCAAAAAAACTTGACGATGATCTATCGAGATGACTTTGCTTGGGGAAAGGCCCCCGACCCCGATTATTATCTAGCTATATCCCGATACGATTATTTCCAAGCTTTCCCCCATTGTCCCATTGTTCATGCCGTTCAACGCCACGAAACCCCCCTAACCATCATTAAACATTGTCGTCAGCCATGATCGAAATGACTGCTGTTCCGCCGATTTCATTGCAAAACTACCGTATCGCCGCCATAATTCCCTGTCACATTGACATCCTCACCGCCGTAAACGGACGGTGATTCCCAAACCTCACGATTTAGGTTTCTGCTTCTTTCCCTTGCGGGGTTTCGCACCTGCCTTAACAGATTTACTCTGTTCTGGT
>NZ_SFBY01000253.1:0-8421 GCF_007095505.1 Microcystis sp. M_QC_C_20170808_M3Col | reverse complement strand
GTTAATCCCAAATTCTTCCCCTTGAATTAAACTAAAAACGATCGAGCGGACGGCATTCGACCAAGGGGGATCACCATCGGCCACGGCCGGGGCCAAGGGTTCCTTAGATATTACCACTTCTAATAATTGATGATCCTGCGGTCGGGGAAAAACCGAGCGCCGGGCCACCAATTGGGAGCGATCGGAGGTGACGGCCTGACAACGCCCCGCCTGATAAGCTGTATATAAGGCCTCCACATCATCGGAAACGATCGGTTTATAACCTTGAACTCCCGCTTTTGCCATGGCATCGGCCAGATTTTGTTCTGTGGTGGTTCCCGATAGCACACAAATGGACTTTCCGCTCAAATCTTCTAATTTCTTAACATTACTGGCTTTCGTGGCCATAATTCCTTGACCATCATAGAAAACCGGGGTGATAAACTCCATCCCCAGGGCGGTATCCCGGTTAATCGTCCAAGTGGTGTTGCGACTGAGGATATCCACTTCTCCCGTCTGCACAGCAGTAAATCTCTCTTGGGGGCTAAGTTTACGATATTCGACTTTGGAGGTATCATTAAAGAGAGCGGCCGCAATAGCTCGGCAAATTTGCACATCTAAGCCCGAATATTCGCCTTTTTCATTAACAAAGCTAAACCCCGGCACTTCTCCGTTAATGCCACAAATTAACTTACCGCGATTTTTCACCGTTGGCAAGCGGCCAGCATCGGGACTACTTGCAGTAGTAGAACTAGAATTGGGTGGATTTTCCGTGCCACAGGCAGTAATTAGCAGTAACAGCAGGGTCAATGCACAAAAACGCCACTTTAGCATAGATATTCTCTGAAAATTTTTTTTAGTCACTTAATTTTAGCTGAAAGACCAGAGGAAGCTTAACAGTATAGCCACGATCGCACCGATAACCGTATTGATCACATTGACCAATTCATTAGTTAACCACAGAAAGCGAGTTTGTAGGGTAGCACCGATGAGACTTTCAATATTGGTGGCGATAAATGCCGCAATTACACACCATAACACACCGATAGGATCGATCGCACCGATAGCCCATGCTAACAGGGAAATAGCCGTGGCTGCCAGCAAACCGGCGAGCGTTCCCTCTAAACTAACAGCACCTTCTGTTCCCCGGGGGACGGATTTAAAATTAGTGATTAGATAAGTAGTTTTACCGTAAGCTTTGCCCACCTCACTGGCAGTAGTATCGGCTAATTTGGTGCTAAAACTAGCCACATAAGCGAGTATTAAGAGGTAATCCCAGGGAGAAGCGGCAAAAAGACTTAGGATAGCGCAAATTGCCCCCGCTAAAGCGGAACCCCAGACATTTTCTGGACCGCGTACCCCCGCTCTTTTTTCGGCGATTCCCTCTGCTTCCTTGCGCGCTAAACCGATGCGGGTGACAGTAGAACCGACGAGGAAATAGAATAAAACAATCAGATAACCGCGCCATCCTAAGCTTCCCCAGACAATTACCCCTAAAACCCAAGCATGGAGATAACCCATGGCAGTTAAGAGCTTTTTTGGGGCAATCCAGGCGATTCCGAGGAGGATGGTATTGAGAAGAACAGCGAGGAGCCAAGGATTAGTTAACATAGTATCGGGCTAAAGTTTACCTCCCCCCATTGTATCGATCGAGTTCATGAAAACTAATCAACCTTATCAACCTCTTTTACTGCGAATTCTGCACGGATTAACGGGAATTGCCCTGATTGCCGCCATGGTTACGGCCTATTGGACCTATGATACTTTTGACGGTCGTTGGTTAAAACTGCCCTTACCAGAATATGGAGAAATTGAAAGTATTCACGGCACTTTTGGCCTCTATACTCTGATTATTTTTCCTATTTTTGCTATCTATGCTTTTCGTCGGGGCAACAAAAGATTAATTCAAAGTGATTCTCTTAACAAATTAACCCAATTTGGTAAGCCGATTTGGTGGTATAGTCTCCATCGTTTAGTCAATACTTTGACTCTTTTTGCCCTAACTTTTGCTTTGTATAGTGGCCGGATGATGGATTCCAAATGGCTACCAGAAGGGGAATTAAATCACTTCTGGTATTATGCCCATTTGCTCAGTTGGTTAATTATGGCAGTATGTCTGATCCTGCACCTGCTCATGACTGCTAAAGTGGGAGGGGTTCCCCTGTTATTATCTATCCTTAAATGGCGTTTTCGTGAACAAGATAGTCCGAAATTATGGTTGTCTCAATTACGTCAATGGGGGTTAAGTTTGCGTCTAGCTAATACTTTTCAGTGGCTACAATCTCTTAACTTATATAAAGTCTTAGAAATTGTTGTTTTATTGGCTATTATAGCAGCTTGGATTGTTCCCAAGTTTGACTAGCTCTAAGGGAGCAACCTACCAAAGCGGATCGGAGTATAAATGAACGGTTAAAGAATCTCGATCGCTGGGGATACCGGTAATACAACTACAAATTTGAGTACCATCATCTAATTCTACTTCACAGGCGTGACAGGAACCCATTAAACAGCCGGTAGGAATTTCAATTCCTGCTTTTTTGGCCACATCTAATAATAGTTCTCCGGTTTCCGCTTCCATGATGATATCATCGGGTAAAAAACGCACTGAAATAGTCATAATTTCTCCTTACAAATGAGCAAGAATAGGTTTAAGATTTAAATGTTCTTCCAGTAAATTAGCCATAGTATCGAGGGTTATTTCTCTTTGTTCACTATAGTTAGCAATTCCCGTAGGCAAAGATAATAAACCGCGACGCTGACGCAGATGATTTAACCAAGTTCTTCGCCAAGAACCATTATCAAAGATACCATGTAAATAACAGCCCCAAATTGAGAGAGAATCATTGACAATTCCTAGACTAGCATCTTCCTCGAACATTTTTTGATAACCTGATTCACTTTCCCATTCGCTTATTCCTTGGTGAATTTCGTATCCCATTACCGGTAAACCAGCTTGGGGATAATTGGATAAAACTTGTCGTTGACGGGTAATTTTTTCGGCAGTAATTACCGTTTTTAAGGGCAGTAAATTTAAACCTGCTGCCTCACTGTATGTACTTTCTCGATGGTCAGGATCCAGGATTAATCGCCCTAACATTTGTAAACCACCACAGATGCCAAAGATAATACCTCCCCTTTGGTGATAGGCTTGTAATTGATTAGCCATACCACTTTGATCAAGAGCGATTAAATCAGCGACAGCAGTTTTAGAACCCGGGATAATTACCCCATCGGGATAACCTAAAGATTCCTGTAATTCTAGATAACGTACATTAACCGTTGCTTCACCACAGAGAGGGTCAAAATCAGTAAAATTAGCGATATGAGGCAGACGAATGACAATGATATTTAGTTCAGCTTTTGGTTTTTGGGCGGGGCGATCGAGTAAACTGAGAGAATCCTCGGCACTTAAAAAGATATCACTATAGGGAAGAACTCCTAACACAGGAATTTTTGTATAATCTTCTAGCCAAGTAATCCCCGCATCTAAGAGAGATTTTTGTCCGCGAAATTTATTGATCACAATACCTTTAATTAAAGCTCTTTCCTCCGGTTCTAATAATTCTAACGTACCGACGACGTGAGCAAAAGCCCCCCCGCGATCAATATCCACCACTAAAATAGTAGCGGCATCCAGATATTTAGCCACCCGCATATTAGTTAAATCGCGATGTTTGAGATTTATTTCCGCCGGACTTCCCGCACCTTCACAGACAACTAGATCAAATTCTGTTGATAATTTAGCTAAAGATTCTTTAATTGCTTGCCAACCTTGCTCAAAATAATTCTGATAATAATCCGCTGCCATGGTGACACCAACAGCCTTGCCTTTAATAATCACCTGAGAGGTCATATTTCCCTGGGGTTTTAATAAAATTGGGTTCATTTCTACCCGGGGAATTGTCCCCGCGGCCCATGCTTGCACCGCCTGGGCGTGACCCATTTCTCCCCCTCCGGCGGTAACATAGGCATTAAGGGCCATATTCTGACCTTTAAAGGGTGTTACCTGCCAACCTTTCCGGTTTAATAGACGACATAAGGCCGCAGTTAAAAAAGATTTACCCGCGTGGGATGTTGTCCCCACTACCATGATTGCTTTCATCTAGTTTTTTTAGTTGAGTATTTTCAGTGAACAGTAAACAGTAATCAGTAATCAGTGATCAATAAACAGTAATCAGTAAACAGTTGATAACTGATAACCAGTAACTGAAAACTCACATCTGATAACTGATACTAAATCCGTTGAGTATAGGCTACTTATGAGGAGAGGCACTCATGCAATAGGCAAAAGGGAGAATAAATAATCAGTCTTTAATAACCAGATTTGGTATGATAACTGATAACAATGGCCGAATCTACAACCTAATTTGTTAAGCTAAAAGCTTTGATGTACTTAGTTTATAACCTTTTTTTAGGTAGGAGAATTGCCAGATTCTTTCTATTAACCCCCCCCGATGTCGAGGGGTTGGGGGGGTTGCCTGTTGCCTCTTGCTTAAAAAGAAAACCAACGTTGCAGAGTATTTAAAAATCTTTGCCAGAAATTGGGTTTAGGGAAAAGATACCCTTGGGGTTGCCATTTTTCTATTAATTTCCTCCCTAAAGGAGTGAGACGAAAACTATCGGTTATCCCCTGTCCATCTACTTCGCGCCGCAAAATTCCCACTTTAATCAACCAGAGAAGATAGCTTTCCGCTGCCGCTTCCGTCAGCAGTCTGGAAGTATAACCTTTTTCTAAACCTCCAGGACCGGGGATGCTTAAAAGTGATACACTTCGCTCAAGCATAGCGGCGAATAGGGTGAGACGGAAAGGAGAACAACAGAGGGCGCGTTCAGCCCTAGTGATGGTAGCATCAGGATAATTGATCGCGGTAACGGTGGGAGTCGATAGGCTCATAGATTCCGGTCGTTTAGCTATTGATAAACTCATTGTTACATTGATCTGGCCTCAACCCCTGTCAACCCCAATCATCGATAAAATAGGGATGAAGTGTTAAGTAGCTTGAGTGTTTATGCAGTCTCCCGAACCGTTCGATACTAAATATACCCCAGAAGAAGTGGAAGTGGAAATTGAAACCGACGATTTTCCCCCCGTTGCTACCCCGGTTAGTTTCGCTGCCACTCTTGAAAAAGTTAAAACTTGGTACGGCAGCCTGTCCACACCGGCACAGGTAGTCGTGGCAGTGGCGGGGGTTTTTGTGACTTTTTCCATTTTAACGGCGATTTTACGCCTAGTCAGCGCAGTTTTAAGCGCTTTAATCCTCGCCGCTATCTTTTATCTCATCTATCGTTACATCCTCAAACCGAGAGTTTAGTCTGCTATGCACATTTTCTGTTCAATGTCAAGAGTTTAGTTGATAAAAAAAATTTATGGAAGAAGCAGACACCAGAGATATCTTGGGGGAAAATGTGGCTAAGTTGGGATTGGACCAGATCCAGCGTCATCTATTTCTCTGCTGCGATCAGACTAAGCCAAAATGCTGTGACAAGGAAGAAGGGTTAGAAGTGTGGGATTATTTAAAGAAGCGGTTAAGTGAATTAGAACTCGATCGCCCCAGCGCCGACCGTCCAGGCTGTATTTTTCGCACTAAAGCCAACTGTTTGCGGGTTTGTAGCCAAGGCCCGATTTTATTAGTGTACCCGGAAGGAGTCTGGTATCGAAGGGTAAACAAGGAAGTGGTCGAAAGAATTATCCAAGAACACCTAATCGGTAATCAAATCGTCACAGAATATGCTTTTCTTCGCCACGATTTACCGGCAATTTCTCTGAACTGTCCCAGAGAAGAACCCGAAACAATAGAGGAAAACAGGGTTAAAACTAGCTGAAACACAATTAATTAGGGTTTGCGGCAAAAAGTTTTTCGTGGGGGCAGGGTGTGGGGTGTGGGGTGTAGGGTTTTACCGATTTTGAGGGAGTCAATTACCTAATTTTTAGGGAAAAAGTCCCGGAATTTTCCCCCCAATCACTCCAATGGTCGGCACTTTTTGAGGGAAAAAAAGTCTAAAAACCTTGTTGGATAAGGTTTTTAGATTTATTCAGAAAACCCTAATTAACTACACATATCTAACTACCTGTTGCCTCTTGCCTGTCGATCCTTTGTCCGTCTCCATTCCCCTAACCCTGCAGCCCGGAAAATACCCATGAAAGAGACCAACAAAGACAATAAACAACTTTTATTAATCGACGATGACCCGAATTTAATACTTTTGGTGAAAGATTATCTAGAGTTTCGTGGTTATAGGGTGACAACCGCAGAAAACGGTCGGGAAGCCCTAGAAATCCTCGAATGCGGGGCAAATACTGCCAAGGCAGGGGAAATGCCCGATATGATTATCTGTGATCTGATCATGCCGGAAATGGACGGTTATGCCTTCGTCGAAAAAATTCGTCAGGATAGTCGTTTTAGTGGCATTCCCGTGATTTTTCTCTCCCCTAACGCTCAAAGTCAGGACAAGGTAACAGGTTTAACCACCAGGGCCGATGTCTATATGGTCAAACCCTTTGAACCGGAAGAATTAGTGGCCCTGGTGGAGTCTTCCCTCACACAAGCGGGCCGGTTGCTGAAACGCAGCACCCGCATCCATTCCCCGGATGTCACTCCTCTTCAGGTTCCGGGTAATGTGGAATTAACCCCAACGGAATTAAAAGTAGTACAATTGGTCGCCCAAGGACTGGCTAATCGGGAAATCGCCGAAAAACTCAATGTTAGCCAACGGACAATCGAAAGTCATGTGTCGAATATGCTTCATAAAACCAGTCTTCATAATCGCACGGAATTGGCCCAATGGGCGATCGAAAGTAATAAGCTGTTGACTATCTAGAGCTTGCTGAAAAACTTTTTTAGCATACCCTCAATAGTCAACAGCTTATCAGCGGTTAGGTCAGGTGATTGTCAACTCACCTTTTTTTGGCATTAAAAATCCCTGAGATTGTCCTGGGCTGCTAGTTGCGATCGCTCTTTTTCCATGGACAATTCCGTTTCCAATTCTTGGCTGAGGAAATAGTTGAGGAAAGTTCGGATAATAGCGATGAGGGCGAGTTTTGCCAAGGCTTCTATAGTAGGTGTGACGGTAGTAGCCACGATGTCTCCACCTAACTGAAACTCTAGGGCTAAAGATAGCCAAGTACCAAAACGAATGCGAATTTGATTGAAGGAAAAAGGGGGAAGACTGCGACGGTGACGATTAGACTGCCAAGCTAATTGTAGGGTTTTAATTAATCCGATCACCACACAAGCGATCGAAAGACTTTCTAGGCAAAACTTGATGATTGCCACGGCAGAGATCAAGCCTGTTTCTAAAGCTGCTAAAAATTCCATACCCAACAGACACCCTCTTATCCGATAAACCAACCTACCATCTAAGGAAGTTTGTCCAATGGCAGTTAGAACAGGGTTCTCGCCTGTTCTAACCTCTGACTGACTTAAGCCGGTCTTCCCTCCACCACCTTATCGATTAAACCGTAGGCGACGGCTTCCTCGGCGGAGAGGAAATAATCGCGGTCAGTGTCTTTTTCGATGCGTTCAATGGTTTGTCCGGTGCGATTAGCCATAATTTCGTTTAATTGCTGGCGAATACGCAGGATTTCCTTAGCTTCAATGTCGATATCCGTCGCTTGCCGGCGCCCGGTTCCGCCCATGGGTTGGTGAATCATAATCCGCGCATGGGGAAGGGCGAGACGCTTACCCGGACTACCAGAAGCCAGTAAAAATGCCCCCATAGAGGCCGCTAATCCCACACAAATAGTCACCACTTCCGCTTTGATGTACTGCATGGTGTCGTAGATGGCCATGCCGGCGGTAACGGAACCCCCCGGGGAGTTGATATAGAGATAGATGGGTTTAGTGGGGTCTTCCGAGTCGAGATAAAGCATTTGGGCCACAAGGGCATTGGCTAACCCGTCGGTGACTTCCTGCCCCAAAAAAAGAATGCGTTCCACCGAAAGACGGCTGTAAATGCTAATCCACTGTTCGTATTGGCTACCCGGCAGACGGTAGGGAACTTTTGGCACACCGATAGGCATAATTGGTAACAACTCCTGCTAATTTGTATTGACACTCCCATCGCTAAAAACGAGGGATTCTTGGTTCAACGAGTTTTCTTAATCTGACAGGACGTGTCCAACCAAATCAGAGGAAATCTCTCCCCAAGCTTGAGTTCCGGTATGCCCTACCGTACTTAGTCCCTTTTTGAGAATATTGATAGCGGCGTTAATATCTCTATCTTCTACATAGCCACAATGGGGACAAACATGGGTTCTCGTAGATAGAGATTTAGGTACTTTTTGATCACAATTAGAACAGTTTTGACTCGTGTTATTGGGGGCTACTGCTACCGTAGCCTTACCATATTTAAAACCAAAATATTCTAACCATTGCCGAAAAGTTGACCAAGCCACATCATTGATAGATTTAGCTAGTCTAGAGTTTTTTACCATGCCTTTAA
>NZ_SFBY01000252.1:0-7770 GCF_007095505.1 Microcystis sp. M_QC_C_20170808_M3Col | reverse complement strand
TGAACGAAACCCCCTACTATCTGTTGTCAAGGTTCAGTTTTTAGCTTGGTTATCGCTTTTTCCATTGTAGCTTAAAGCCGTCCTCAAAGGACGGGGTTTTAACCCAAATTTTCGATAAATATCGAGTCAAAACCTTTGACACTCAGCCTGATGGAAAACTGATAGAAATGTGGTTACAATGGTTTGAAGGCGTAGATGGCTTAACTGTCAATTCACCGGAACCAATAAACGACTACCAACAACTCCTGCTCGAAAAATATCGGCAACAAGGACTAGAGCTATGATCCTGTGTGATGCAGGAGTCCTGCTTTGTTTGGTTGATCGCACCCAACCCCAACATAAAGCCTACAGAAATACGGTAATGCGTTTAGCAAAGCCTCTCGTCACAACTTGGTCATGCCTGACCGAAGCCATACCGATAGAAAATGCTCCCCTTTAAAACTGTCCTTTGAATTGTTCTTTATCTTGTGCTATGAGGAAACTTTGTTGGGGGATACCGATGTGAATTCCCTTCTCCTCAAAAGCAATTTTTAGACGACGACGATACTCTCTTTCTATGTCCCATTGTCGTAATCTTTTGACGACAATTCTGAGCATAATTTCCATTCCTGTGTGAGAAACCCGACTAACACCAGCAACCTGCACAGGATTGATGATATCTTCTTGCCATTGTGGATCTACAGCCATATTTTCAGCGATGGCTGCCATTAAAGAGATCGCCAGATCTGCCTCGGTGTCATAGGCGACTTCGATGGTAAAATTGACCCGCGCCCAATCTTTACTGAGGTTGTGTGCGCTAATAATTTGGTTATGGGCAATAGTGATTAAACGTCCATCGGCAGCCCGCAATTGAGTCGCTCGCAAACTCAGATTTTCCACCAAACCAATAAACTCCTGAAACTGGATCATATCACCAACAGTGTATTGGTCTTCAAAGACAATCAGAAAACCGTTAATCCAATCTTTTAAAAGATCCTGAAAGGCAAAGGTGAGCAATGCTCCCACTAAACCGGCTCCTGTGAGTAAAAAGGCGAAAGAAAGACCCATCCAGGCAAAAAAAATCAAAATCCCCAGAAAAATAGCAATAAATGTGATAATTTCTCGCCAAACTTTTAATAAAGTTGGAGCGCGCAGAATCCTCCTTTCCAAATTTTCGGAAAAAACCGCTCCTTCCTCTACCCACTCCCGTAGCCGAGAATTAACGTAGAGATTAATCATATTGCTCACTGATGTCAGCAGCAACCAGATAATAAAAATCCGTAAAGGAATACGAATTATCCCGCGTCCTTCTAGCCTAGTTTCAGGAAATACATACAAAATCGCCGCTATTCCGCCAAACCAAAGCAGTATCAGTCCAATGAGAGCCAGTCTTTTCCAGAGAATATTTAACGTCAGTTGTCGCTGAATATCAGCCTGTTGACGGAAATTAGAGGAATCTTCCACAGAGGCTAAAATCGGTTCTTGGGAGCGATCTTTGGTGGAGGGGGAATTTATGGGTAAATTCCGATCAGATTGACTTTTAGCTTGTCTTTTGAGGAGATTGAAGCGATTTCTTAAACGTTTCTGCCACCAAATTAATAAACAGCTTAAGCAAACCATCCCGAAAATAATTATAGTGGCAGTCATTACCTGTTGCCGGCGAGCGGCGGGCTGACGTTCTTGCCAAGCTTGGAGCAAAGCTGTTTGGATGATTTTAACCCATCTGTCCGCTAAATCGGCAACAGAAGAAGAATCGATCAGGGCATCAACTTCTGTTACTGTCAGAATTACCTGTTGCGGTAAATTCTGGTTATCCCTGGCCACAATCACGGTTAAATTATTGAGGGTCGCCGGACTTACTTGCAAGGTTGTCGGATCGAAACCCCCATTGATAATATTATTTAAGCCTCTTTCAATGCGCCTAGCCCGTCTTTGTACTGGGGAGATTTCCTGGGCCGCTTCCACCCTAGAAGCGGTAAAATCTTGGGAGGCAATCTGAAATAAGGCAAATCCATCTAAATACACGGAAGCATATTCTATATCCCCGGCTACAAAAATCCTTGTCCCCGTGGGAGATGCAAATGGAACCAGAAAATTTTGGGCTAGGGATGGCAGGGAATTAAGAACAAATATACTAACCAAGAGGCAACCCGCCAATCCTTGAATGACCAGATTTAAAAATTTTCCCCGTTGCCGTCGTCCCATTACCCAAATTTCCTTTTTGATTAACAATGATCTTGACTCGCTTTCTCAGCTTATAGCAGTTATCTTTATGGTGAGATAGGAAGTTTTCGTTTTGGGGGGTTAGTCGTCCCTCTCCCTTCTCCCTTCTCCCTTCTCCCCAACCCCCCACTGATAACTGATAACTGATTACCGATCACTGCAATCCCCAACACCTTACTTAACTTCTCATGTCCAATATACCCCCACAGTGGCGCGAGGAAATTACGTCTTTACCCGCTTGGTTACGGCGTTCAATCGGCAAATCTAGCGAAATTTCCACGGTTCAGCGCATTATCAAACAAAGGAACATTCATACTATCTGCGAGGAGGGTCGCTGTCCCAATCGCGGCGAATGTTATGCCCAAGGTACGGCGACTTTTTTGTTGATGGGTCCCACCTGTACCCGCTCCTGTGCTTTTTGTCAAGTGGATAAGGGTCATGCACCCATGCCTCTCGATGTCGAGGAACCGCAAAAAGTGGCGGAAGCGGTGCAATTGTTAAATTTAAGTTACGTTGTCTTGACTTCTGTAGCCAGAGATGATATGCAAGACGGCGGAGCCAGTTGGTTTGTGCGGACGATGACAGCCATTCGCGAACTCAATCCCCACACTTTAATTGAGGTGTTAACCCCGGATTTTGCTGGGGGTAAGGGAAGTCAACAGGAACGGGTGGCGACGGTGGTAGGGGCAAAACCTGCCTGTTACAATCACAATATCGAGACGGTGCGCCGTTTGCAAGGGCCAGTTAGACGCGGTGCTAAATACGATCGCTCTTTGGCGGTTTTGCGTTATGTTAAGGAAATCGATCGGTCAATTCCGACGAAATCCGGCTTAATGGTCGGTCACGGTGAGACAAAAGAGGAAATTATCGAGACTTTGGCAGATTTACGCGCGATCGACTGCGATCGAGTTACTATTGGTCAATATATGCGTCCTTCTCTGGAACATTTGCTCGTACAGAAATATTGGACTCCCGCAGAATTTAGCGAGTTGGGAGAAATTGCCCAAAAAATGGGTTTTTCCCAGGTTAGATCTGGCCCCCTAGTCCGTAGTTCCTATCATGCCGGAGAGTAAATCAGTGATCAGTTATCAGTTATCAGTGATCAGTTATCAGTTATCAGATGTAAGTTTTAAGTTAATTAGTTAGTTATACTAAATCTGGTTATTAAAGACTGATTATTTATTCCCCTTATGTAGCCTATATTCAACGGATTTAGTATTAGTTATCTTTATCTTTATCTTTATACCTGTTTACTGTTTACTGATTAAGATGAATTTAGAAGCAATCATCGGCGAGGAAATTAAACAATCAGCAGCGGGTCGAATTAGCTTCGAGCGCTGGATGGATTTAGCTCTCTATCACCCCGATTATGGCTATTACGCCTCTGGAAAAGTAGAAATTGGCTCAAAAGGAGATTTTTTTACTTCCTCGTCCCTAGGGGCAGATTTTGGTCAATTGTTGGCGGAGCAATTTGTCGAGATGGCGGCATTTTTAGGCAATTCGCCGGGATTTACTTTAGTGGAAGTGGGAGCAGGTTCGGGAATTTTAGCGAAAGATATCCTTGATTATTTAAGTGATAACTATGCTGATTTTTATCAAAATCTCAGTTATATAATTATCGAACAATCTCAGAAACTCAGGGAAAGACAACAGGCAACTTTAGCGGGATATTCCCCAGTATCTTGGCAAAGTTGGCCGAATTTGGCCGATAATTCCCTTGTGGGTTGTGTGTTTAGTAATGAGTTAATCGATGCTTTTCCTGTCCATCGAGTTGTGATTGAGTCAGGGGAATTGCGAGAAATTTATCTGGAATTGGGGGAACCTTTTCAGGAGATTATCGGAGATTTATCCAGCGACAGCATCAAAGACTATTTTGATTTAGTCGGGATAAATATTCCTTCCCCACTTTATCCGGAGGGTTATCAAACCGAGGTAAACTTATTAGCTTTAGACTGGTTAGAAACGGTTAATCGGAAACTCGATCGAGGTTATATCTTAACCATAGATTATGGTTACACTGCCGAAAAATATTATCATCCCCAAAGAAGTCAAGGAACCCTACAATGTTATCGACAACATCAGCGTCATGATCATCCTTATTTGTGGGTGGGAGAACAAGATATTACCACTCATGTGGATTTTACCGCTTTACAACGTCAAGGGGAGAAATTAGGCTTAAAAAATCTCGGTTTTACTCAGCAAGGATTATTTTTAATGGCTTTGGGATTAGGGGATAGATTAAATCAACTTTCTCAAGGAAAAATCGATATATTAACTATATTTCAGCGTCGAGATGCCCTACATCAATTAATCAATCCCACCGGTTTAGGAGGATTTGGAGTGTTAATTCAGGGGAAAGGAGTAGAAGAAAGAATACTTCAGGGATTAAGTAAATAACTAAAAAAAAGGGCTGAATGCTGTTAAATTTCAGCCCCAAGAATAATTAAGCTCCTACAGATTCTTTAGCGGCATACATTACCTCTAAAGTTATTTCACCAATACCTCGCTCCCGGGCGAATTTTTCGGTATTTCGTTTGACTTTCCCCCGCACAAAACCGGGGATTTTCTGCAATTCTGCCGTCGCTTCCTTATTCCAATTTAGGTCAGAATCTGCCGAAATACCTTTAGTAATTACCTCTTTTGTATCATGACCACCGAATATCTCTAATAGGTGATCTTCCATGCCCAAAGTAAAGGAATTATAGACCAAATCGGCGATCTGATTAGTGCCTTCGTAACCTAAGAAAGGTTTATAACCGAGGGGGAAATTTTGGATATGAATAGGTGCGGCAATTACTCCACAGGGAATATCTAAACGTTTGCCCACATGACGTTCCATTTGAGTACCAAATATCGCCGCCGGTTCCAACCGAGCAATAGCATCTCCTATCGCCCCATTATCATCGCTAATTAACACTTCATCGCAATATTCACTCACTTGTTCCCGGAACCAATCGGCATCATACTTACAATAAGTCCCCGCTAAAACCACATGGATTCCCATCTCTCTGGCGAGAATTTTTGTCATAGCGGCTGCGTGGGTATTATCACCAAAAACCACCGCTTTTTTGTCCGTTAAATTCTGACAGTCAATGGAACGAGAAAACCAAGCAGCCTGGGAGATATGCAGAGTTTGTTCATTGATAAAATCTTCGTAATCTACTGCCGCACCTTGGGCATTAATTACCTCTTGAATTTTGCGAATACAGCGCGCTGTTTCCACCACTCCCATGGGGGTAATATCAACGTAAGGCATGGCGAATTCACTTTCGAGATATTTGGCTGTCATTAATCCCACTTCTCGATAGGGAACCAGATTAAACCAAGCGCGGGGCAGATTTTTTAAGTTTTCTACGGAGGCAGCTTCGGGGATAATGTCATTAACTTCAATGTCCAAATCTGCCATTAACCGCTTTAATTCTGTGCGATCATGTTGGTTATGGAAACCGAGGGTGGTAATGCCGATAATATTAACCGAAGGTTTAGGGGTTTTCTGCGAGATAATTTCCCCTTTTCTCTGGGCCTTATCGAGATAATATTTGATAATTTGATAGAGAGTTTTATCGGCCGCTTGTAGTTCATTATAGCGATAGTGGTTGACATCGGCCAGCAGCACATCCCCCTCGGCATCCTGTCGCGCTCTTTCGACAAAGTTTTGTAAATCCTCTTGGAGAATGCTGGAGGTACAGGTGGGGGTTAAAACGATTAAATCGGGACTTTCTTCGCGATCTTTGCGAACAATATTATCGACGACTTTTTCTTGGGAACCCCGGGCTAAAACATTACGATCGACAATACTAGTAGTGACGGGGGTAAAATTACGCTCCCTTTCCAACATCGAGCGCATGACGTTAAAATAATCGTCTCCCAGAGGAGCGTGCATGATAGCATGAACATTTTTAAAGGAACTGGCGATCCTTAAAGTGCCAATATGAGCGGGACCCGCATACATCCAATAGGCCAATTTCATAGAGGGTTCTCCTACAGTCAGACTTTTTTGATTGTCTCAGACTTTACCGATTTAGGAGTGAACGCTTAACGGAAGATTACAAAAAGTCCCCATACAGATTAAGTATCTTTTTGGGGAAAAATGACACAAATATTAATATTAACTTTTTTAACAATTTATGTCATTAGGGCAAAAATTTCTTTACCGACCGCTTGGTAACAAAGCCAACCGAAATTGGACCGGGGGTCGGGATAATCTTTGACGATGACTGCTTTTTCGGCCGCTCGTTCAAAAGCAACTAAACGGGGAATTTCTCGCTTAAATAGGGGTAATTTTGCTTCTTCTAGAGCTTTCCGCGCTTCTCGTCCTGTTTTTGTCCGTGAATCCACTTGGGTTAAAAGAACTCGATAATTATCGGTCATCGTGGACAGCAATTCTACCGCTTTAATCGTGACATCGATATCGAGATGATTGGGAGTGGTGGGTAGGATTAATAAATCGCTGCCCTGAGCTAAATCTTTTAGCTCGTCTGGCTCTGGCCGGGCCTGGGTATCGACGATAATATGAGTGTATTGTTTCACCAGTCCCGTCGCTCCAGCTTGGGACGCTACCATAAAAGGAAGGGTGTCTTCCCGGGACCAATGGAGAGCCGAACGATTTTTATCCGCATCGATCAATAAGGTGGGCGCTTTTTCCTGAAAATAGGCGGCCAAATGAATCGATGTGGTGGTTTTCCCGACCCCTCCCTTCAGTGCTACGACGGAAATAATCATGAACGGCTCGATGGAATAAATGGGTATTTTCTAGTGTACTCCCAGACGGACTGAAAACCGTCTAAGTTTCCGTTCAGAAAGGCTATCAGTCAGGATTCTAGATTTTTGAGCGTGGCTGTCTCGACATTATGGTGTAAAGTGTTTCTTAATGTTAGATTTTGGGACTATGCCCTCGTGATCGATCACTTTTTCTGCTCACCACAACTACGGGAGCGTCTTCAATGTTGAAGCAATTTTTAGTAATAGCGATCGCTTTCATGATTGGGTTAACTGGTCAATTAGTCCTCTCTTTACCCGCTACTCGTTTATCCGATCGAGAAATCTCTCAACAATTACAGACTATCCCGGGTTGGCAGTTACGAGATCAACGGATTGAAAAAACTTTTAAATTTAACAATTTTATCGAATCGATCGCTTTTGTTAATCGCTTAGTTACTCCAGCTGAATCCCTAGGCCATCATCCTGATATTACCATCAATTACAATCGCGTTACTCTTTCCCTCACTACCCATGACGTGGGAGGTTTAAGTAACTTAGATTTTGATTTAGCTCAACAAATCGATCGCCTGATTCCCTAGTTTTAAATCAGCTTTAACCCACACATTTATTATCTTGGCGAATATCCCAACTACCATCAACACGGAATAAAAATAAACAGCTTTTATTGGGTGTACCGGCAGCAACTAAAGTAATTCTGCCTAACTGTCCCCAAGAACCCCCTAACCCCTAGGGTTGATTCATTTAAATTAAGTACAGCGGATTTTGAGTCAATAAATTTGACCGAAGATTCTCAAGTTTCTCTTGTTCTAATCAAAAGAGTTAGTCACAATAACTAATCTTTAATCT
>NZ_SFBY01000251.1:0-5373 GCF_007095505.1 Microcystis sp. M_QC_C_20170808_M3Col | reverse complement strand
TATAGATGATTTCCTGACCTAAGATCACATTTTATTCTTTTTTCCACTTCAATCTAAGAATTGAGAAAAAAGCAAAACCTTATATTATACCATAAAAAAATTATGCAAGAGGTCTAATTTGCAGCGCAGCAGCAACATGAAGTGCATCCATCGCCGCTAAACCGTAAGTGCCAGCAATTTCATGAGCATTCTGTATAATTTTTTCTAAGTCAGTTGCCCAGTAATTAACAGCCAGAAAAAATGTTTCGTAAAATTCTATTTCTTCTTGTTGCTTGTTAAAAGTTGCTTTAGGTAATACTTCTAACTGAACAAATCGACTTGAGGCAAACTGCCGATTTTCATCGTTGAGAATTTGATAGGCTTTGATACTGGCTGATTGGATGCCTTGGAAAGCAGTAATGAGTACGCCAGAGTCTATGTAGGCTTTCTTATGACTCACTGCATCCCCCTCGACGTGCAGCAATTTCTTGTTCTATCTCGTCTTCATTGAGCAGTTGCAATCCAGCTGCGATTGCCCGATGTCGGATTTCCCATAACTTTTTGCTTAATGGTGTTTGGGGAATAAAATTAGATTGTGGTGCTGTTGTTTCTGACTTAGACTTAAGTATTTGAACAAATTGTAAAACTTTTTGTTGCTTTTCCGGTGTCAGTTCTCGCCATTGTTCAAGTAGTTCTTCTTCTTTACCCATAAATACCTCGCTCTTAAGTTATGAATTGTTTGCTTTTAAGCAATGCTCATTGATAAAAACCACTCCAGACACAACGGTTAGGAACTTTTTCTATATATATGACCACCATTCCACGGGTACAGCAAGAAAAGTTAACGGGTCTATCTATTGCTGGATAAGGGTTTTTGGCTCTTGTAGTAGATATGTATGGGGGAAGTTCAGGTATTTTAGGTGGGAATTGGTTCACCCGGACGCAAACTAGACCATTTACCAGTTTCCCGTAAAAAGCTGTCACAACCCACCACATCCCACTCCATTTCGATATAATCTTCCTTGGTGCGAATGTTAACGTTAATAGAAGGGTTCTTCGCTTCAAAGTCCGGTGTCTCGGTGAGATGACGTTCCTGATGTTGTGTTTCTACGGCATGATAGGTGAGACAGCGATCAACAAAATAGCAGTTAATACAAATACACATAAGTTTAACTCTATAAGTCTTTTCCGTTAATCTAGCTCAGTCTCTCCCCAAATGGGGCCGGTCAAAATTATATTTTTGTAAACTGCTCTTGTCGATGTCTTGTCAAAAAAACCTAAATAGTTTAGTTAAAGAAGTTTTTGCGATTAATCAGGAAGAATTGCCAGAAAATGCTTATTTAGTCGGTGGTGCTGTGCGAGACGCTTTATTAAACCGTCAGAAAGACTATATTGACCTAGATTTTGTGGTTCCCGAAAAAGCGATCGAAATTGCTCAAACTATTGCCCATCAGTATAAGGCCGGTTTTGTGGTTTTAGATGCCGTTCGTCAAATTGCTCGCGTCGTTTTTCCGCAGGGTACGCTTGATTTCGCACAACAGGAGGGAGAATCTCTAGAAATAGACCTAAAAAGACGGGATTTCACCGTTAATGCTCTCGCTTATAATCTCCAAACCCAAGAAATTTTCGATCCTTTAGGGGGATTAAAAGATTTAGGCTGCCAATCTCTGCGGATGATTTCCCGGGAAAATCTCCAAAATGATCCCCTAAGATTATTAAGGGCCTATCGACAAGCGGCTCAATTAGACTTTGAGATCGAACCCCATACCCGTGTAACTATTCGTTCTCTTGCCCCTTTATTGCGCCTTGTAGCCGCCGAAAGGGTACAATCCGAGCTAAACTACCTTTTGCTCAATTCCCGTGGCAATAAATGGCTAAAAAGTGCCTGGGAAGATGGCTTATTATCTCTCTGGTTGCGTCGGATTACCCCCGCAAAAATGGGACGAGTTATGGGGGTGGAAGCGGCAGCGGGATTTTTAGAATCTTTGTTACCAGAAAAATTTATCTTTTCCCCTTCTCAGTTACAGTTGACAAAATTGGCCCTATTGGTATCGGATATTTTAGCAGAAGCGGAAAAAGAATTAATCAATCTCAAGTATTCCCGTGGGGAAATTCGCACGGTAATCACGGTAATTAAGTGTTTACCCCCCCTCAAGGAGGCAGACAATTTAAGTCTGCGGGAACAGTATTTTATTTATCTAAATACGGGAAAAGTATTTCCTGTCTTTGCTCTTTTTGCTTTATCGATGGGGATTAACAAAAATATCGTCGCTTCTCTGTTTACTTCCTATCTCGATCCCCATAATATTATCGCCCATCCCCGACCTTTATTAAGGGGCGATGATTTAATCAACCATTTACACCTGAAACCTAGTCCGATTATTGGTAAGTTATTAACCGAGGTACAAATTGCCCAAATTGAAGGCAAAGTTACAGTTTTTCAGGAGGCGATCGATTTTGCTAAAAAGTTATTATAAGTGGTTGGAGAACAGAGAAGTGAGGCTCTGTTCCCTATTGATACCCGTCGCTGGGAACTAATTTTTCGATCGAATTTTAAACAAAAACACGATGCTGCAGGGAAGGCATTTGTCGTCGCACTTGTTGCAGACGTTGGGGATTAATTTCGGCAATTGCCACTCCCGCTTCTTCCCCCGCGTCAGCTAAAACCACACCCCAAGGATCGATAATCATAGCGTGACCGTGGGTGTAACGGCGCTCGTAATTATTGCCCGTTTGAGCGGGGGCTATTATATAACAAGTATTCTCGATCGCTCGCGCTTGTAACAAAACTTTCCAATGATCTTTCCCTGTAAAAGCTGTAAACGCCGCGGGGACAAATAAAACATCGGCTCCTTGCTGCGATAAATAGCGATAGAGTTCGGGAAAACGCACATCATAGCAAATCGAGAGGCCAATTTTGCCCAAGCTATCGGAGCCATAAATTGGCGGTAAATCGATCCCTGCCATGACTGTACTCGATTCCTGATAGGTGTTACCATCCGGGACATTGACATCAAAGAGATGGACTTTTTGATAACGGGCTAATTCCGCACCGTTGCCATCGACTAAAATAGCCGTATTATAAGCTTTATCGGCAATACCCGTCACTGGCACGGGAAAACCACCCCCTAAAATGGTCACTTGAAACCGTTGGGCCATGGTGCGGAGGAATTGATCGGCTTTGAGAGCAATAGTCTCGGCCTGGGCGATTTTATCGGTTTCTCCCCCCATAAAGGCGAAATTTTCCGGTAAACCGATTAATTCCGCCCCTTTACCCACGGCAAGTTCGATCAATTCTTCAGCGGCAGCGAGATTTTTCTCTAAATCCGGCTGACTGGTCATTTGAATAGCGGCGGCGAGATAGGATTTCATGGGGTTGAAGCTCTAGAATCAGATAATCTCTGTAAAATTAATCATAACCTTCGATTATATCCAATTTCAGATATTTTGTCACCCCATGAGTAAAACTGTTTTCTGTGACTTTGATGGCACTATCACCGCCGTGGAAACCTTTGCGGGTATGCTCAAAGAATTCGCCCCCGATTTATCGGCTCAGATTATGCCCCAAATGTACGCCCGTACTCTCAGTCTGCGCCGGGGTGTCCGTCAACTGTTAGAGTCGATACCGAGCCAAAAGTACGCCGATATTCTCGCCTATGCCGAAAGCAAGCCAATTCGCCCCGGATTAGCCGAATTCCTCGCTTTTTTACAGGAGCGAGCCATCCCTTTTATTATTATCTCCGGTGGTATCCAAGGCATGATTGAAACGGTCTTAAAACGCGAGGGACTATTAGATAAGGTAACGGCAATTTATGGGGTAAATCTTCATACTCAGGGGGAATATCTGCAAGTTCACTCCGATTGGGAAAATGAGACAGAATTAGTGGCTAAAGCCTTGATTATGGCCAAATATTCAGGAGTAGAAACTATTGCGATCGGTGATTCCGTTACCGATATTACCATGGCTAGAAGGGCCGATCTAGTTTTTGCTAGGGATCGTTTAATCGATTATCTGCAAGCGGAAAATCAACCCTATATTCCTTGGGATAACTTTTTTGAGATTCGTGAATATCTGTTATTGAGAGATTAGACAAAATCGGCTCTTCAATTTAATTATAACCACTTACTTATAAGGCTTGCCAGGTCTTGGGATCAATGAGTTGGTGAATGGGATCTTCGCTATTGACCCGTAGTGGCCACAGTCTCCACAGACCAGAAGTTGGCAAACTAATCAAAGAGAGAGGACATAGCGGGCTGGCAATTTCTTAAACGGTTCTTAAAGGCGCACCGTTATCATCCGATCAGTAGTTATTTTTTAGGTCTGATTATGTCTTGGATACTTTCGGCGATCGCCGCTCTGGTCAGTTGGAGCCTGTTTTTTACTGTTAAGTTCAAGGAAAACGCCAATCCCCTCATTCGGCCCTTGAGTCTGCTGATTGGACTGTTAAGTAGTGCTGTCTTTTTATTTCAGATAATAGGCCGTTTTGCGGTGGTCATTCCGGCGGGGGAAGTGGGTGTGATGGAAAGCCTGGGTCAAGTGGGTCCAAAAACCCTATCCCCTGGCATTTATTTTATCAATCCCTTTACCGATATCATTACCTATTCCACCCGTTTACAGGACATCAAAGAAACCGTTGATACCACCTCTAAGGAAGGGCTAGGTTTTAAAATGGACGTGAGTTTACAATACCGTCTTGATCCCACTAAAGCAGGAGAGGTTTTCCAAAAAATTGGCAGTCCTGAGCAACAAAAAGAAATTATTACTTCCCGTTTTCGCTCGTTGATTCGTCAGATTACAGCGAATTATCCCCTAACCGATATTTATGGAGAAAAAAGGGCTATTATTGCCCAAAATCTTGGTGAAAGTATGGCCACTCAACTCCAGCCCCTCGGTTTTATTGTCGAAGAAGCTTTACTCCGCAATATTATTTTGCCCGATAATATTCAAGCCGCTATTCAAGCGAAAGTAGCCACGGAACAGGAAAGCCAAAAAATTGATTTAGAAATCCAAAAAGCCAAAAAAGAAGCGGAACGGAAAATAATTGAAGCGAGGGGAACCGCCAATGCTCAGAAGATTTTATCGGAAGGTTTAACGGATAAAATCATTCAACTGAAAACCATTGAAGCAACAGAAAAGTTAGGGCAATCTCCCAATAGTAAGATCATTATCCTTGGTGGCGGGCAAAAAACTTTACCGTTAATGCTGACCGACGATAAGTAGCCATGCGCGACTCACAAGAGCTTTGGTATTATTGTACAAGAACGATTTAACTGCATCATAGTTAGTAAAAGTATAGTCAAATATAGACAGACTGAATTCCATTTCAGAAATTCCCTTCACTTTTACTTCGAGAGATTAATTCTCCTTGGGTGAACTACGCACCTCTCTATCCC
>NZ_SFBY01000250.1:0-4735 GCF_007095505.1 Microcystis sp. M_QC_C_20170808_M3Col | reverse complement strand
GAGTCAAAGCGGTAGTTATTGGCTTCGTTGATAGGGAGTTGAATTAATTCAAAGAAGATAGAGGGGAAAGATTGAAAGAGTTGATAAAAAATCGTGTCAGTTTTCATGCTCTTATTTTATAGCAGTACGCGCTTGCTCTTAGACCGCATCAACGGACTCATTAAACGATCGCAAAATCGAGACGATCCGATCAGCTTCCCGATCATTAAACATCCCATCTAGCCCTTCGGGATGGTTATCGGTAAAGGGAGGCTCGTAGAGCGCCCCCGGATTCATAACTCCGTTTTTAGTGAGGATATCGATGATATTTTCGATAAAACGGATTTGATTGGCCCAGAAGTTTGTCCCCTGCAAATAACGGCCAAAAGCTTGTTTAGCCGCTTGGCGATCGAGTCCGACGATTTCCCGGATCAGGAGCTTGAGGCTTTTCGTCCGGCCAAAGACCTCCTCAAAACGCTGACGGCTCTCAATTTCTGCTGCCGAAAATAGCATCTCCTCTAGGGCAGATAAATCCCTGTCCGTTAGGGGGATATTGCGCCGCAACTTAGCGATCGCAAGGTGATCCTGATGCTGACGGATATAGGCCTCCACTTTCCGGCGATACTGTTCGCGACTAAAACCGGTCTGATGGGTGGGAATATCGACAATCTGCACCTCTCCCATCTCATCGACAAAATCGGTAATCACGCTCTGCTGCTTTTGGCGATCGATAAACTTGACCAGATCCCGGACGCGTACCCGAATCCCTTCCACCATTAACGGCGTTGCTCCGGTCCACCAGCTTTCGGCTTGCACCTCGCGAATAAAGGCTAATTGCCCCTTAATCATCGGTATATCGGGCTTAGTCTCCAGTTGAACGAGAAGATCGCGCACTTTGTCCCGCAATCGCTCATAGCTACCGGATGCCTTGAGAATGGCTAATTGCAGTTGCAAACAAAGAAGGTCGAATTCCTTGGCTAGGGGATCCTCATTGGGCAAACCATTGGGTAAACCGGCTAAGGAGTCGGCAATAGTGGCCACGTCCTCCTGACTCAGGTTGTTCCAACGATCGCGCTGACTAAAGGTCTCCACCTGCGGCAAGCGACGACGCACCAGAAAATTATCCCGGGGCATGGTGGCGATGTGTTGATGGAGTGCATCGAGCAAACTCGTGTATAGGTCGCCGGATCGATCGACTTTGTAACTAGAGGACTGCTCTCTCGCTCTAGGGGTTGCGCTTTGCTTGCAGGGAGCGAGGCGGGTAGCCAACTCGAGGCGATGTTTAACTAGGCGACTGGTGAGGCTTTCGGGTATTTTCTCCCTTGTTTCATCGATATCCTGCTGGAAATACTCGAAATTCCCGCAGAGGTCGAAGACCAGAAACTCGGTTTTATGGTTGCCAGGGCCGAACAAATCCTGACAGAGACGAGTCCCGCGCCCGATCATCTGGTTAAACTTCACCCGGGAGAATACAGGCTTAAAAAACACCAAATTGACCACTTCTGGCACATCTACGCCAGTATCGAGCAGATCCACCGAGACGGCGATAATTGGTTCTTTATTGACCTCGCTAAAGTCGTCTAGGAGACTCTGGGCGTAATTGTCGTGACTGTCAATAATTTTGGCAAAATGACCTTTGTAGTGAGGATAGTTACTATTAAAGCGATCGCAGATAAATTGGGCGTGTCGGTGATTACGGGCAAAAATAATCGTTTTACCCAATCGATCGCCACTGTTGACCTTTAGCCCCCGTTGCATCAAAATTCTTAACGCTTGATCCACGGTGTCGATATTAAATAACCATTGATTAAGGGCAGCTGCGTTAATTTCCCGCGGTAGTTCGCCGCTTTCCTCGTCGCGAAACTTCTCCTCGTAGTCTAGCTGCTCCTCCGGGGTTAGATCGCTGTATTTAACCCCGGTACGCAGGAATTTAAACGGCACAGTAACACCCTTGGGAGGTACAAGATGGCCATCCTTAACTGCATCCTCTAACTCGTAGGCGAAGGTAGGAACCCCCTGCTGTAGCTCGAAAATGCGGTAGGTATCGCGATCTACTTCCGAGCGTGGTGTGGCAGTTAGTCCCACCAGCAGAGCATCGAAATAATGGAAGATTTCGCCGTATTTGCGATAAATAGAGCGATGAGCCTCATCGACGATCACGAGGTCAAAATACCCCACCCCAAACATTCGTCCATTTGCATCCATGCGCTCGATGGCGTTGAGTATGGTTTGATAGGTGGAGAGGATGACGTTAGCCCCCGTCACGTCCTTGCTACGGGTCAGATCCAGGACGGTAACGCTGGGTAGATGACGCTGAAAGGCGCGGTATGCTTGGGTTAATAGGGCATTGCGAACGGCAAAGCCGCGCCAAAGGCGAACGGCCAGAAACAGGACTCGGTTTACCCAATTGGCGCTCTTGAGCAGTTCCACCAATGCGATTGCAGTTCGGGTTTTGCCGGTTCCGGTGGCCATGACCAATAGGGACTTACGGCCGCGCTTTTCTTCAAAGGTTTCAGTGATGCGACGGATGGCCTCTTTCTGGTAGGGACGGCCGACGATATCCTCGTTAATTTGGCTAGTGCTGAGGGGTTTACGGTGGGAACGGCGGAAAATTAGCCGTTCTAGCTCGGTTTTTCCCAGGAAACCGAGGACGGGGCGGGGGGGATAGGCGAGATCATCCCAGAGATAGGTTTCTGGCCCGTTACTGTAGAAAATAACGGGGCGCTGGCCGTAGTTTTTTTCTAAGCAGTCGGCGTATAGTTTGGCCTGTTGTTGGCCGCTGTTGGGGCTTTTGCTGGTGCGTTTTGCCTCCACGAGGGCGAGGGGTTTACCGTCGTCACCCCATAGTACATAATCGATGAAACCGCGCCCGGTATCCCCCGCTTTTTGGATGGGCATCCCCCACACCTCCAACTCTGTGGCGTTGGGGGCTTTGGTATCCCAGCCGGCTTCTTTGAGTAGTACATCGATCAGATAATGGCGGGTGTCGGCTTCGTTGTAGTCGTGGTTATCGGCGATCGCATTATTTTGGGCGAGGAGGGCATCCCGTTCGGCCCTAGCGGCCGCGAGTTCGGCCTCGGTTTGGCACTGTTTGGCCTCTGCAATTTGGCGCAGGGTATCGCTTTGGGAAAGGCGTTTTTCTAGGTCTTGCAGTTCTTTTTGACTGGGGACGGCGAAACTGGGAATTTTCTGGCGATCGAAGCTAATATCGCCCAATTCTCGCCCATTCTGCCCGTAAAACCGCACCAGCCAGTAGGTGATATGAAAGAGTTCCTCGATCAGGTGCAGGGAGTCGCGATCGCTGATTTGTCCGCCATGGTGAGCGGCGCTATTGCCGACTTTGTGGATGGTGCGAATTTTGGCGAAAAGTCCTGGTTTAAGGTTATCTTTAAAGGTTGGCTCGTGGATGAGAGCGCCTAGGCTATTGTCCCGGGACGGTTGTAGATAGGGGTCGTTTTCATAGAGCCAGCAGACCATTTGTTCTAGGACAAAGCGGCTATAGAAGCAACTGGCCCGGGGGTTGCTGAAGACTAATCCCTCGGCCTGGGCCGCGTGTTCGTACAGTTGCGGGAATTGATCTCGCAGGAAGGAGAAGTTTGATGCCATATTGCGCTCCCCAGTCTATAAGTCTATTATCCCCAAAGTTTTGGCTATCTCTATATTTTACTTGGTTATTGTTTAACAGTTATATAAAAAAACAGCAAGTTCGGTTATTTTATCCGCACAGAAAACGGGTTTCTCGGAGAAACCCGTTTCTTCTCAAATAATCAGTTTTTAATAACCAGATTTAGTATTAGTTAATTGTCCAACGGTCTTTTTTAATGGCATTTCCCACAAGATTATGGCAGTAATCCGCCGGCTGCCATGGCTACAGTTCCCCGCGAAAGGCGCGTTGTAAAAGGGAATTAAAGAGATTTTCGGATTCTTTGATACTCTCGTATGCTTTTGATTGAAAGCCTTGAATCTGCTGAAGTCTAGCTGAGAACTTATTCTGATCTTCAATTGGAGGAACAATAAATGGGAATGTCTTAAACTCACTAATCGGAGGAAAATTTGGTACTCCCGATCCTCTATTAGCCGCAAAGAACTTGTCACGGAAACTTTCATGACTAAAATGGTATAGAAAAAAATAGTTATTCATTTTTCTCTGATTTAGGGTAATCCTCAACAGAGCTTGATTGATAATACCCAGTTTTGCATTTTCGGGTACAATTGCTAACTTGCCAAGATAAACACCTGAGCAACTAATAATAATATCTCCAGGCTTTACTTCAAATCCTTTCATCTCCTCAAACTTATCTTCACTAATGTAGTATCTTTCAAACGAAAAATCATTATTCAGCGCATGATATTGCTCATAAACGAGGAACCCTGCTTGAATGAAAATATCTTTTTTCAACGCACCGCCAAAAGGTCCGCGCTTAATAGCACCTTTCTGATTTACAGTAATATCCTCAATCGTTTTTACTTCCCACCCTTTCGGATTAGTAACGGGATCACCGAACATCTCTAGAAAAGTCGATTTTAACAACTCCTCAGTCAACCGAATTGCCTCTTTGCGCTTGCGTCGCACCCCATCCGCTTTATCTAAAATTGCCGCAATTCTTCGCTGTTCTTCGAGGGGTGGGAGGGATACCTTACTCACCGTTCGCTTAAATAAAAAAGCGATCGAGGACAAAAAAGGTTAAAATCCTTGTGTAGTAAAGGGTTTGGTTGAAGGAGTTAAGAAAATTCCCACACAGATAAAGTCAGAACG